>CANHWS010000057.1 GCA_947464365.1 Cytophagaceae bacterium
ATCTTTACATTAAGGTCTCAAATAGTCCCGAAGCAGCACCAAAACCTAATCCAGAGCCTCATTAAACGCCACTATTGCACCCAATGTGGATAACTCGGAATGTGTAAAGATTATTGCCTAAATCTTTACATCAAGGCAAGAATACCCCGTACTGAGGCTTGGCCATCTAGTCTTCGTCACTGAGTAGGGCCATCAATTTGTGGTTGATGTAATAGTACTCACGCCCATACCGAGACTTGGTCAGGATGCCAGCCTTGGCCAGGGCCTCAAGGTAGGCGGTTGCGGTTGGCCTAGAGCCCAAACCACGCTCCACCAAGGCCTTGACCTTGACATACGGATAGCTGAAGATCAACTCGTTAAGGTCCTGGGCTGGCACCTTTTGCGAGATCGTCCTAATCTGCTCGAGGTACTGCTGCTTGAGCGCCATCACCTGCTCGATGAAGTGGCAACCTTTGACCGCTGACTCCTTGATAGCTGTCAGCATATAGGCCACCCAGGTTTTCCAGTCGGCATGATTGGTCACACCTTGCAGACCCCGATAGTAATCGGACTTGCTTTTCATGATATGCCCACTGATATAGAGCACAGGTTGGGTCAGTAGCCCTTCCTGGATCATGTACAGGACATTCAGGATACGCCCCGTCCGGCCATTACCATCAGCAAAGGGGTGGATGGCTTCAAACTGGTAGTGCATCAGGGCAAGCTTAACCAAAGGATCGTATGTTTCGTCATTGTTGACAAACTGCTCCCATTGGCTGATCAGCCCAGTCAAGAATTGCGGCTCTGGTGGCGTATAGACCACCAAACCAGTTGCCTGATTGCCAATCTTGGTACCTGGCAAAGCCCTATACCCCGCGTCGATCCCACGCAAGGTCTGCATGATCGATATCGCCATCTGCCCTGTGACGAACGGCTTCTGCTTCATGATCTCCAGACCCCGATACATAGCCTCCCGATACCGCAACACTTCCTTGACTGTATGCGGAGCCGTATCAGCAGGTGTAAGGATGGCTTGGTAGAGCTCATCTTGCGTCGTGACAATATTCTCAATAGCCGAGCTGTCCTTGCTCTCTTGCAGGATGATCGTGTTCAGCAACAGGGTGGGATCTGGCAACCGCAAACAAGACCCTTTGAGCTCAGCAACTTGCCTACTGGTCTGGATCAGCAACCGGTTCAACTCGGCAGACTCCAAATGATTAGGGTCTGGTGGCAGATAAGGCAGACTATTGTGCGGCACCGTAGGGTCAGGTGCAACATATGCCACCCGAACGTCCTCTGGTTTGACAGAGGTCGCCAATATTGGGGTGGATTTCGGTTGTTTTTTGCGCCTTTCCATCTATAGTCTGCAGGTATCCGGGGCATTAACACTGTGTCAACACCAATACAAATGTAAAGATTATTGCCTAAATCTTTACATCAAAGCATCAAACAGCGACAAAATCAGGCCCAAATCCACCCCAAAGGGCCCTGAAACGCACTATTTGTAGCCTTATGTGGATAACTCAGCATGTGTAAAGATTCTTTACAGGTCCCGCATGACATGTAAAGATTATTATATAAATCTTTACATTAAGGTCTCAAATAGTCCCGAAGCGGCGCCAAAATCTAATCCAGAACCTCAAAAAGCGCCACTTTGGATGGCAATGTGGATAACTCGGCATGTGTAAAGATTTTTACAAGCCCCACATGACTTGTAAAGATTATTGGCTAAATCTTTACATCAAGGTTGCTGCAATCTCAATCATACCGATGGTCTAGACCCAAAAAAGCCAGCCCTATCACTAAGGCTGGCTTTGAAGTCGGACTATATCCGGAAGGATGTTAGACTAGACGTATTGGTTCAGCATCACTGGCATGACCAACATCAGGATATCCTCATCGTCACCCTTGAGTTTCGGGAACAAGAGGCCTTGTTTGTTAGGGGCTGCTAGTTGCATCTCGACCAAGTTGCTGTCAAGGTTGCTGAGCATTTCGGTCAGGAAGCGGGCATTGAAGCCGATTTCCATGGCCTCACCATCAAACTCGCAAGACAAGGTCTCGGTACCTTCGTTGCTGAAGTCAAGATCCTCACCAGTGATCAGAACTTCAGTCTCAGAGATCTTGAGGCGGACTTGGTGGGTGGTTTTGTTGGCATAAAGGCTGACACGCTTAAGGGCGTTCAGGAAGTCAACCCGGTGGATGCTCATCGTGAACGGATTGGCAGTCGGGATCGCAGCCTCATAGTCTGGATAGCGCTCATCGATCAGGCGACAGATGAGGCTATGTTGGTCGAACTTGAAGTAAGCATTCTGAACTGTGTAGGTCATCGTGACCTCAGCAGTGTCGTTCTGGAGTGCAGACTTGAGCAAGTTGAGCGCCTTCTTAGGGACGATCATGCTGGCTTCGCTTTCAGAGACGATGTCAAGGCGTTTGTAACGTACCAAACGGTGTCCGTCGGTGGCGACAAAGGTGGTATTGTTTTCGCCGAGCTGGAACAAGACGCCTGTCATCGCAGGGCGCAAGTCGTCAGAGCTGGTGCTGAACAAGGTGTTGTTGACGGCACGTGCCAAAACCGAAGCAGGTATCACGATCTCATCGCTGGACTTAACAGGTGGGATGCGTGGGAAGTCAATGGCGTTTTCGCCGCTGACCTTGAACTTACCGTTCTCAGACACCAAGGTGACAGCGAAGGTATCTAGGTCCAGCAAAAATGTGATTGGTTGCTCTGGCAAAGACTTGAGGGTCTCGATCACCAATTTGGCTGGTACGCAGATCGATGTAGCCCCATCAGCGTCGATGGTCAACTCAGTGGTCATGGTCGTCTGGAGGTCAGACGCAGTCACCACCAATTTATCTTCGGTCAGCTCAAACAAAAAGTTTTCGAGGATCGGGATCAGTGGATTGCTAGGCACCGCACCACTAACGATGGTTAGGTGCTTCAACAGGGCCATGGAGTTGACAGTAAACTTCATCGGGGCAGTGTTATATTTAGGGGTCTTAATAGTGATCTTGTGGCCTGCTTATCCTACTTGGGTAATGCCCTTTCAGGAGCAAATAATAAGACAAGCGCCATCACTTAAGCGTGTTGTCACGGTTAAGCCTGCAATAATACGCAATATTGCGATCGGAACACCTAGACAGACGCTAGATTCGTAGGATTAAAAATCAAGAACCATGCTCCTCCCAATCTCAAAATCACCTCTAATTATAGGCTCCACGAAGGTAAATCAATCTACCAAATGGACAATCAAGACGGTTGTAAATCAGTATATCTACTGTGTTTTTGCACTTTTATGCTTCGCTGTTTTTTTGCCAATTTCCGCAGTTTTGGCGCAGGCACCTATCCTTATACAAGCTCAACAAGACCAAATCAGCAAAGTACCTCAGCTGAGTATGGCTGGCCCTGTGGTGCGGTATAGTACGGACCGGGCAGGAAACCTAGTAGTGGCCGATGGTAACGGCACATTGACGAAAATTGACTCTTCGGCAAAGGTGCTTTACAGCAACTCACCCGAGCGACCTGCCACCCCAACCAGCATTGAGGCTTGGCCAACTTTACGCATCACGGTGTTCTATCGGGAGTTCCAGGAGTACCGCATTTTTGATCGGTTGATGACCAATTCGGATGTCCAGAAGGTGCCTAGCAACATTGAATATGCACGGGCACTCACCCCTGCCGCAGACGATCATCTTTGGGTGGTGGACGATGGCGACTTTGCCCTCAAGAAGATCAACCCAACCACGGGCCAGGTCTCGATCCTGCAACCCCTACCCCTAGTCCTGACTGAGGCAGCAGCAGATGTTACGTTCCTGAAAGAGTACCAGAACCAGTTGTTGTTGCTCACCAAATCGGGCACGTTGGTGGTCTTTGACAACATGGGCAATATCCGCAAAAAAATAGCGGTCCCGGCTGGCCTTGAGCGCATCGACACCTGGGGCAGTAATGTTTATTGGGCAACCCCGACAGGATTGGCTGGGCAAGATCTATACACATCCAAAGTCTGGGAGCTACCAATCACCAATATTAAGGCAGGCTCATTTGCGGTCTTATCTGGCAAGGGCCTATGGCTAATCGAAGGAAAACAACTTCGGCGGCTCGGCTTGCAGTAGAGGCCACACAACCTGACCCCTGATTTTGAGTTAGCGACATCCAGACCAACTATGCCTACGCCACCCACATTCCCTCCACAACCTGTCCTCCGCACCATTTGCGTGCTCCCACCCTACCCTTGGTCAAAGTGGGAAGCTGGGCAAACTATCTTGAGTATGGGGTCTTGTTTTGCAGACCATATCGGGCAACGACTTGTGGGTGATCATGGTACTGCGGGCCTAGCAACGGGGGTGTCTAATCCGCTAGGGGTGATCTTTAATCCGGTTTCCTTGGTGCGTTGCCTGACTTGGTCTGCAGCTGAGTTTGGCCAAGAAGTAGTCAAGGGGCAACAGGGCTGGGTGAGTTATCATGCGCATAGTCGCTTTGCGAGCCCAGACCCGACCACCCTATCCGAAAAACTGTCCACCGCCCTTCAAGCACGTGATCTGGCCCTGCAACAACCTGATCCCGTCCTGATTTTGACACTGGGCACGGCATGGGTATGGGAACTAAAGGAAGATCAAGGGGGTGCCAAATTTGGACCTATGATTGTGGCCAATTGCCAAAAACAACCCAGCCACCTATTCGATCGTCGCCTATTGGAGGTTCATGAAATAACGGAGGCAATCATGACCCTCAAGGCAACCTACCCCCATGCACGGGTGATCCTGACCGTAAGTCCAGTGCGGCACACACGCGAAACCTTGGTGGGTAATAGTGCCAGCAAGGCCACCCTTAGGGTTGCCTGCCATTGGTTGGCTGAGCGGCATCCCGAAACGTTTTATTACTTCCCGGCCTACGAGCTGGTGCTGGATGATTTGCGTGACTATCGCTTCTTTGAGGCAGATATGATCCACCCAAACGGCATTGCCATCGACTATGTCTGGCAGGCCTTGCTAAGCCAAGTAGCAGCCCCATCCTTTATGGCCGCAGTTGCTGAGGCGGACCAACGGGCCAAACGTGTTAAGCATCGCCCAATAGTAGCTAAGGACTAGGCCCTTTGTTCGGCAGCTACATCAGGTTTGGCACCTAGCAGCTGGAGTAATGCTGTCGGGGCTTTGAGCTGCTTCTGCCTGATTTGCTCCTGCAGTTGGAGGATAGCACCGATCAATGCCTCGGGCCGTGGTGGGCACCCCTGCACATAGACATCTACCGGAATGATGCGGTCCACCCCTTTGACGACGTGGTAGCCATGCTCCCAATAGGGGCCACCACAGTTGGCACAACTCCCCATACTGATGACATAGCGAGGCTCAGGCATTTGCTCATACAGACGACGCACTCGGTCTGCCATTTTGAAGGTCACGGTGCCTGAAATAATCATCAGATCAGATTGCCGAGGCGAGGCACGGGCCAAAACCCCAAACCGATCAAGGTCGTATGCCGAGGTAAAGGTGCCGATCATCTCGATGGCGCAGCAAGCCAAGCCAAAACCCATCGGCCAAATGCTACTCACCCTTGCCCATGCCAATACCTCCGACACAGAGGTAAGGATGATACCCCCACTGCCATCCTTAGCTGGTGCCGTAGCAGAAGCCCCCATATCAGGGCCATGCGTTGATCCGGCAAAGTCGGCATCTAAGATATTTGTTGGTTGGTCAGGCACTAGGCTGGCGTGGTTTGTACCGACAAAGTTAGGGCCTCAGTCGTTAGATTGTCCTAATCGCTCCATCTGCTCAGACAAATAGGCCACCAAGATCTGGTCAGGACCTTGTACTTTAGTGGCCTGGGTGTCCAATTACTAGCACCCTTTTATACCAAGCCCTTACCAGTACACCATGTCAACTACAAACCGCATCTGCAAACTATTCGGCATCCAATATCCCATCATTCAGGCCGGGATGGTCTGGTGCAGCGGTTGGCGCCTGGCGAGTGCGGTCAGCAATGCCGGTGGACTCGGGATCATTGGCGCTGGGTCGATGCACCCGGAGATGCTGCGATCCCATATCCAGAAATGCCGTGCGGCCACTGGTCGGCCCTTTGCGGTCAATGTGCCCCTTTTATACCCTGAGATGGAAGCCATCATGGGGCTATTGGTTGAGGAAGGGGTCAAAATTGTATTCACCTCAGCTGGCAACCCCAATACCTGGACCAAATGGCTTAAGGACCAAGGCATCACGGTGGTGCATGTGGTTAGCAACACCAAGTTTGCCCTCAAAGCCGAAGCTGCCGGGGTGGATGCCATTGTGGCTGAAGGGTTTGAGGCGGGTGGCCACAATGGGCGTGAAGAAACCACCACCCTTTGCCTAATCCCCCTAGTGCGGGATGCCGTCCAGATTCCGCTGATAGCGGCAGGTGGCATTGGCGATGGCCGGGCGATGTTGGCCTGCATGGCCCTTGGAGCGGAGGCTGTTCAGGTGGGTACTCGCTTTGCGACGGCTGCAGAGTCCAGCGCACACGCAGACTTTAAGGCCCGCATCTTGGCTGCCAAAGAGGGCGATACGGAGCTGGTCATGAAACAAACAGTACCTGTCCGCCTACTCAAAAATCCGTTCTACCACCAGATTAAACAAGCCGAGCTCAAAGGCGCCACACCTGAGGAGTTACAATCCATCCTAGGCCGAGGCCGTGCCAAAAAGGGCATGCTCGAAGGGGATTTGGAAGAAGGCGAACTCGAAATCGGCCAAGTGGCAGCCATGTTAGACCACATTGAGCCCGCAGCACACATTGTCGCTGACATCTGGGATGGCTACTTGGCGGCCAAAAAAAAGTTGGTGGAGGGTTAATAGGTACTGAAAGAACCTAGCTAACCCGCACCACCAACTGGTCAGAATACACTAACGGTTAAGTCTAGGTCAGGCCTACGACCCATCAAACAAATTGCCCAAGATGCCACCACTTTCGCGGCCCGTGTTGCTGCCTGCTGGTGATAGGGCCTGAATCAGTTTGTTGATTGGTAGGGATTGCAGCCAGACACGACCAGTACCCCTAAGGGTGGCCAAAAACAGCCCCTCACCACCAAAAATCATTGACTTGAGCCCGCCTGCCCGCTGAATGTCGAAGTCCACAGTGGTCTCGAAGGCCACGATACAGCCCGTGTCCACACGCAGGGTTTCGTTGTTGAGATAACGCTCGATGACCGTGCCGCCCGCATGTACAAAGGCTAGGCCGTCACCCCTTAGCTTTTCGAGGATAAAGCCTTCACCACCAAAGATGCCACTGCCGATTTTCTGGTTGAAGTGGATGCCGATGCTGGTCCCGAATGCCGCACAAAGAAAGGCATCCTTCTGGCAGAGCAGGGTATTGCCATGGATTTTGGATAGGTCGATCGGCAGAATGGTGCCAGGGTATGGGGCCGAAAATGCCACCCTTGCCTTGGGCCGATTGCCGTTGTGCGTGAAGTGGGTCATGAACAGACTTTCACCAGTGAATAGGCGCGACCCTACTTGCTTGAGTTTGTCAAAGATGCCGGCATTGGGGTTTGATCCGTCGCCCATTTTGGTCTCGAACGTGATGCCGTCCTCCATATAGAGCATGGAGCCCGCCTCTGCGACGACGGTTTCGCGGGGGTCCAGCTCGATCTCGACGATCTGGATGTCATTGCCGATGATGCGGTACTCTACTTGATGGGATTGTGCCATGGTTGCTTACGAAATTGTAGGGTGCGTTGGTGGGAACTTAGGGGTTGTGCTGACTGGGGCCTATTACCGATTCGACAGCCACTGCTGCCCAAATACTGGGACTAAAACTAGGCAAAATCACAACACACCTGCGCTCGGTTTGCAGATGCCAATTACGGACCCATATCAATCCCTGCAACGCCAATTGGGCAAGCGAAATGACCGATAGTGGGGGATTTTGGCCATGTTATATCAAAAACCTACCTACCCCACCGCCAGCTTAGCGGCCGCCTGCCACAAAAACGCTGGGCAGGGCACTAGCAATCGCCATAAGATGTTCATCGGTTTGCCCCCTGTGTGGGATACGTATGTTACAGGGCCTAGGAAGACGTAGGGCTCGGTGCCATATTGGTTCTTGTCATGGTCCCGTGCAAAGAGCAGTATCGTGGTCTTTTCGGCCTTTTGGTTAATGTAGCGTTTGCCTTTGGAGGTGTGCTCGCTGGCAGAGTTCTGTGACTGCCAATGGAACAAATCCTCGCTGATGGCGTAGTCATGGTACATGGTGGTAGGCGAGTATCGCTTTTCGGACTTCTGGAACGTCACAAACAATATCTCACTTCGCAGGGCTTCATGCCAATATACCCCTTCGCGCACAGGGGCCTTATACCCAAATCTGTTGACACCTAGGGCTGACAAAATCTGATCCCTACCATAGGCGCAGTGCAATTCTAACGGATGCGGATAGGGTGCCTGCCAAGTTGGGGCCGCATGGTCAATCACACCTCGTTGATAGGCTAGCAACTCATCCACTTCATCTTGCAACTCTGGGATTCGCAGCGTCTCCAGGCTTGTTGCAAGGGAGGCCGCCCCATTGCTATCCAGCCCCATATCAAAATGCAACATTACCCCCATTGCCTGGTGGATAACCCCCTCCAAACAAGCCGCTATTGGGCGGTCTGTGCAGATGATTTGCTTAATAAAGTCCAGATAAACCATGCTGTTTATCGCAACCAGAAACTTGACCTTTTTGATAAGCAACACGAGGTCCTCATCCTCTAGGACCGGGGCAAGGCCAGCTTCAATCTTGAGTGCTGTCCATCCTCCGAACTTATAGATCAGACCAACCTGGATGCCAGACCAATTGATAAAGTTGCTTAGGGTTAGCACTAGGGTGGACTGGGACCTAAACGATTTGAGTTTGTTGACAATCGCCCGGGTGTTGTTAGTTAGGTTGGCCTTGATGTTGGCCAGGATGTAGGCTTGTGCCTGCCGCTCCAGCTGGATATGGCAACCTAATGGCAGTTGCGGGAATCCTGCCTCGATATCCTGGGCAATCGAGGTATGGGTGCGGCCGACCAAGGCGCGGAATCGTGCCTCATAGTTGTATTCTTGGCGTGCTTGGCCGACAAAGTCGAGGACTGTGAGGCAGTCCTTACCTTCTGTAAGGCGCAAACCACGGCCTAACTGCTGGAGGTAAACCGTTAGGCTTTCAGTAGGCCTCAGGAACAGAACGGTGTCGATACTCGGTAAATCAAACCCCTCATTCAGCATATCGACAACAAAAAGATAGTTGATTGATTTATTCCTAATAGCCGATAATTTGTCGAAACGTTCTGTACTATCTAACCCATCAGAAACAAGATAGTCTGCCCGTAAGCCACGTGAACTAAACTCTGCGGCCATGATTTTGGCATGCTCTTGCGAGACACAAAAGCCAATGGCAGTCACGTTATTGATGTCCAGAACATACTGCTCTAAGGCTAATATTATATCCTTAACCCTTGTTTGATTGGCTGAATAGACATTGGTCAGATCCTGTACTGAATACCGCCCGTTGGTCCATCCAATGTTAGTGTAGTCTATACTATCTGTCACACAGAAATAATGAAACGGCACCAACAAACCTCTATTGATTGCCTCTGGGAGTCTGATTTCCGCTGCGATGGTTCCACAAAAATCTTCTAAGATGTCCGTGCCGTCAGCGCGCTCTGGGGTTGCTGTAAGTCCTAATAAGATTCTTGGCTCTGACCAATTAAACAAACTTCGATAACTCTCGGCGGCACCGTGGTGCACTTCATCAACAATGATGAAATCATATTTATGGGGGCCCAGTTGCTCAAAATAAGCCTTGCGCGAGTTGAACGTCTGGACTGACACAAACAAATGATCATAAGCAATGGGCTCATGACCTCCTACCCAAAGGTCGCCAAAGTTCCGGTCTTGCAAGACCTGCCTAAAGGCATCTCGAGCCTGTTTCAAGATCTCTTCTCGATGCGCTACAAAGAGTAAATTGTGCCGAGAATGTGTTTTGCGAAAATGCAGGTAATCAAAAGCTGAAATCAAGGTTTTGCCAGTACCAGTTGCCGCAACGACCAAGTTCCGCCATCTGTTATGGACCTCACGCTCAGCCTTTAGGCGGTCCAGAATATCAACTTGATAAGGATATGGCCTGAACGAAAACAAGGTCAAATAATCTGTATTTGGCCCATGTCGCTCGTTGCCAAGCGAAGTCCTTAACTTGTCTTTATCTCGCTGATTATTAGGGTCGTATGTTTCAAATTCGTCATTGTACCAATACGTTTCGAAGGCTCCTCTGAACTTATCAATAATATTGGCATTGTCTTGGGCCGTGACTTTTATGTTCCACTCTAATCCATTTGTCAGTGCAGACCGACTCATGTTACTAGAGCCTATATAGCCTGTGTTGAACCCAGTATCCCGAATAAATAAATAGGCTTTAGCGTGTAGTCTTTCGTGCTCGGTATTATAGCTCACCTTAACCTCCGTGTTAGGCAAAGATGCTAGTATGCCGATGGCCTTAGCATCTGAGGCACCCATATAAGTCGTTGTGATGATGCGCAAAGTGCCATGTTTGACGAACTCCTGTAACTCCCCTAATAGCACACGCAACCCAGTCCATTTGATGAAAGAAACCAGCAAGTAAATCTGGTCAGCAGTCTGGATTTCCTTTCTTAACTCTGCATCTAACTGCACCTCCGAGTTGCCACCGATAAACAGGTCTGATTGCGAAAACCTGCTAGACGGAACAAGATCACCTAGATATTGATTGATCTTATTGTCATTGTCAAGGTGGTGATGGATACTTTGACGTGCTATTATCGCCTTCAGGACCTCCCCAGCCTGGCTTAGGGTGTCGGCACCCAACTCATTTCGTGGTTGTTGGCTCAGCCAAGTCAACAACTGGTTGATGAGGGTAACCTGACTTTCGAGTTTGTTGTCCTTAGGCAAATCCATAATCACCTTCCGGAACTGCTCAGCCAAATAGCGACTCAAGAACTCAGGTGCTTCAGCCAAGTCTAACGGCTCGGTCTGGATATAAAATAGAGTCTTGTCAACTTCGCTAATTTGGTCAGCGATAGTCTGATTGATTAATTGTTCGTAATGGCCTAGTTTGAGCATCTATTGATCGATTTGCGGATCCAAATTGCTCAATTGCCAGGACAAATCAAAATCATCTGATTGGCCGCAAAGACCATCGCACAAAATCAACCATACCACCCTAAACACCCACAACCCGGTCTGATTTTTGTGGCCCAGTGGCCAAACAATAAGGCCGATGCCCCTCACGATATACCCCGATTCCCAAGGTCAATACCTATTGCCAACTACAGGTTTACCTATCGAGGCCCCTATGGCTGCACCTACGAACATCCTCAACGCTGGCCGCACCACCAACTTTATCTACCGCATAACGGGTGCCGTGCCTGATCAGGATCTGATGCAAGCCGTTAATGCCATCGATACCCGCAATAAGCTCAAAGATCGGGTTAACTACATGTTGGACGCGGGCCATACCCTACAGTTTAGCAACTGTGAGGATCGTACCTTCGAAAATAATCTAATTCTGATTGACAGCCGCCTGCCAGAAATCTTAGCGGGAATGCTACTTGTTTGTTACCAGTCTGGTATTACCAGCCTTTATGATTGTTTGCAGGTCATCACCAAGGCCAACCCGATTGGTTATGATGTCAGCACCATCCACCCGTACTATACCTATAAGGTCAAAAAACTATTAGTGGATATCGCTGTGGGTATGACACCTGGCAAAATCTGGGATGGTATTCATGACGCAACAGGGGGCTATATTATCGTCAAAACCACTGGCGAGCTGGTCTGCTACCATGTCGTGGAGCGCAATAGTTTTGAGGACTATTTGCTAATGAATACCAAGTTCGAGACCGCCAGCACCACCCGCCATGGCTTCGGTTTGGTCTATCAATCTGGCGAAGGCTACTGCTTTAAGCTGAACTTGCAAATACGGTTTTTGGGGTAGGAGGGGCAGTTCAGGATGATGGGTCAGGGCCAAGCGCCTTGTTTAGTTTCTACCTATATTTGTACGCCTACACCTGCCAACCCCAATACGCCCCCGTCGTGAAACTCAAAGAACTAACCATCAGCAACTTCAAGTGCTTTAAGTCCGAACAAACCTTCAAGTTTGGCAAAATCACCTTGTTGCTGGGCGAAAACAGCAGCGGCAAAAGCAGCATTATGCAGGCCATTTGGGCACCATTGCAATCGGGTGAGTTCCCGTTTACCTTCTCCCCCAACGGCGACTTGATGAACCTTGGTAGCTTCAAAGATATCGTATGGGGCCATGATACTGATCGGGAGATACGGATAAAGATGGAGTTTGAGGATCATAGTTTGGAAAAGCTTTCAACTAGCCTTCACAATCATGACACCTATTGGATCGAGAACAAGCATAACCAACAACCAGAATTAAATACAATAGAGGGAATTTATGATATTATAACGAATGATCCCGATGCAAATTCATATCCTGCCTTTTATCTTCAAGCAAAGAATATAAACGGTCAAATAAAAATAATAAAGATAAGTTCATCTTTGGAAGATGCCAAATTTTCTAATCCCGAGTATGCTAAACCTATTAAAGAATTACATACAAAATACCCACAACTGGCATATAACATCAACCTAGATACAGCATCTTTAAAAAATCATGAAAACAAAGCCAAGTTTGAAACAATCATCTTATTTTGGAACACTTTTGCCTATCAAACTATTAGCACCTACCTCTCCTCCTACCGCTTACCACCCGAACGCACCTATCAAGAAACAACCAAACGTTACTTAAAAGTAGGAACATTTGGCGAAGGTTATCTCGACCAAATCCTGAGGTGGCAGACTGAAAATGATACGAGATATATCAAGCTTATAGAAACCATGCAAGGCCTCGGCCTCTTACAAAACATCAACGCCAGACGCATGGATGGTGGGCGATACGAGTTCCAGATCCAGACCAAAAACAACAATGTTAATGCTAGCATCAGTGATGTAGGTTTCGGCATCAGCCAAATCATGCCGGTCTTAGTTGCAGACCTACAATTAAGTGGTGACTCCACCCTCTATGTCCAAGAGCCAGAAACCCACCTACACCCTAGTGTACAGGCGGCTTATGGTGCGCATTTGGTAGAGCGGGCCACCAATACCAACAAAACATACGTCATTGAGACCCACTCCGAATACCTAATCAATAGCCTAAGGCTTGCCATTGTCAAGGGCGAAATTGCCCCTGAGGATGTCCAAGTCTATTTCACCGAAAATACAGGAGATGATACCACTGTTCATGATGTGAAGTTCACTAAACAAGGCACCATCGAGCAGGCACCAGATAACTTTTTCAGGACCTATATGATGGGTGTTCTAGACATCGCCTTAAACGCCGAAGCTGAATAATGAAAGACATATTTATCGACACCAATATTGTCAAGAACTTCAATAACCCCCTAGACCCAGAATACAAAAAGCTAATCACTTGGCTTCAACATACCAAAGGACCAACAATCCCAAAAGAGGAACAGGCACACCTAGTCATTTCGCAGAAACTTCTAAATGAATATAACCGTAGCTGTGGCACCCAGCTAGGTGCTACCAATATTTTGATCCTGATTGCCTTATTACAAAGAGAGGGACGACTTAATAACATCAATCAAAAACTAGTTGATGATTTTCGGCAAAGGCATTTCACTGCTCGCATAGAAAGCAAATTGCAGTGCAACAATGAAGACCGCAAACTAATTCCCGTGGTCCTCCTCTCGCACCGGAAGATGGCCCTAACACTTGACCAAAACTTCAGCAAAGACTTATTTGCATTTCGCGGATACACCCCAACCGTCGCCTCCCGCCCAGAAAAATTACCCTACCAGTAAAACACACAAAACCCCCACCAGCACTAGCCAGCAGGGGTTTTGATGTTATAGCCGTAAGGCCAATTGTTATTTCTTAACAAGCTTCTTGACCTCCTCTTCGTTGTAGGAGACTGGGCTAGCCTTGCGCAGGCTATCGACCCACTCCTTCTCGAGGTAGTTTTGGTAGTCAGAGACGGCAGGGCCACGGGCTTCGTCTAGGGTTTTGGCACGTGGGGCCTCGATGGCCAAGACACGCACCCAGCTGATGCGGCCTTTGTCTTCGATC
>CANHWS010000058.1 GCA_947464365.1 Cytophagaceae bacterium
GCTCACCACTGGGTTTCAAGGTCGGTGCTGGCCAGATGATCCCTGGTTTTGACAAAGCCGTTGAAGGCATGGCAGTTGGCGAAACCAAAACAGCCACCCTAGCCCCTGCAGAGGCTTATGGTGAGTCTGACCCAGACTACATGATTACCATTCCGCTAACTGAGGTTCCAGAAGACATCACTCCTGAGCTTGGTATGCAACTCCAGCTTACGGACGAAACTGGCCGCCCTACCAACGTTGTCATTACCGAGATCACAGATCAGCACATCGTCTTGGATGCCAACCATGATTTAGCCGGCAAAACACTTGTATTCGAGATCACATTGGTCAGCATTAACTAGTGCCAAATCGGTTCTAGATACCAATAACATAACACAGATAAAGCGAAAGCCGTGACCACAAGTTGCGGCTTTTATTTTTTGGACCGAAGTAGACTTTATGAGGCGTAGTGGATTACCCCACCCTAACTAAAGCCCCAAATAACCGGGTAGTTGGTCCCAATGTGTCAGGACAGCATTTGCATTTGAAGGCTGGGTCTGGTCATGTGCCGGGGCATAATGCACGGCTTGCCAACCTACCTGTTGCGCTCCCCAGACGTCAGCCTCTGGGTTATCACCTATCATTAGGCAGGTGCTAGGTTCTGCCTTGGCAACCTCCATCAAGGCCATAAAAATTTCGGGTTTGGGTTTGGCTGCCTTCAGCTTTTCGCTGGTAATGATGTGTTTGAAGTAGTGATGGATACCCCCTGCATTTAGCTTGGTGTGTTGGGTGTCAGCAAAGCCATTGGTCAGGATATGCAAGTCATATTTACCATACAGTTTGTCTAGCATCTCAATGGCACCTTCCATCAGGTGGGGTTGCTGAGGGCATAGGCTCAGGTAAGTCTGGCCAAAGCCTGCAGGCAAAGTCCTAGGCTGCCAGCCAAGGTGTGACTCCATCAACTCAAATCGGCGGTCCCGTAGTTGCCATTTATGTATTTCTTGTCGGCTATACGCAAGCCAAACTGCCTCATTCGCTTGCTTAAAGGCTGCCACAAACTGTTCCAAATTAGCTCCTAATCGCTCCAGATCATACTGGTCATACAAATCCGCCAATGTCAAAGACGAGTTGCGGTCATAGTCCCATAGTGTATGGTCTAGGTCAAAAACAATGTGTCGGATACCAGCTGGGTCTAGTCGCGAATGTGGATAGGTCATCTGTTGCAAGCTAGCTAATGTGATGAACAATCAGCGTTTCATGCCCAAGGTTTTAAGTCTAAGTCTTAGTACATTGGTGCTCAGAAAACGATATGGAAGCAATTGGTGGAGGCATTGCATTGGGATTGGTCTTGAGCCTTTTGCTCGGCCCCGTGTTTTTTGCCTTGTTGCAGATTAGCCTAGCACATGGCTTCAGGGCAGGTGCCAAAATGGTGGCAGGCATTGCAGCTAGTGATGTGTTCTTTATTCTGATCTGCTACTTTGGTCTCGCCCCTATTGCCTCGACCCCGACATTTCAGTACTGGATGGGTATTATCGGGGGCGGCATCATGATGGCATTTGGACTTGCCTCGGTCCTGAAGCCACCAGCAAATGCTAGTGATGCTGATAAGTCCATCGCTAAACTAGATGGATGGAAACTGGTTTTGCGGGCCTTTGTCCTCAATGGACTTAACCCTTTTGTGCTGATCTTTTGGCTCACGACAACAAGTAATGTCATAACCCGCTATCCTGCGGATCCAATGAATCATTCCCTATTTTTTGTAGGCATGGTCTTGACGGCAATCGGGACTGACCTCGCAAAAGCATACGCTGCCAAACGCCTTAGTGGTGTGATGAAACCACAACTTTTACGCTACCTCACCATCGGGGTTGGTATTGCCTTAATCATCTTTGGGGCCAGAACAATCTATAAAGTTTGGTACATGATTTAGGTTAGCAACAGCTATGATACCCTAATATCAGCCCAAAAAGCGACGCATCAGGTCATAGACCTCAGTCGCTGCTATTGTATTCTTACTGATTTGCTCATGATTCCCAATTAGCACAGGATGATAGGCAGAGTCAGCAGGGATGGCACCATGACTACCCTTGACCAAGGTAGCATCTAGCGGAATAACATCCATCAGGTAACGGAAGCCTAGTTTTTTGCGCAGCAGCTTGAGCCCAACTTGAAGCATTGGCACTGGCATCTTGGGGTTGATGAAGAGCTCGACAGGGTCATAGCCCGGCTTTTTGTGGATATCAACAATACGGGCAAAGTCGGGGGCCTTGGTGTCATCTAACCAATAATAGTAGGTGAACCAAGCATCTTGAGCAGCGACCACCACTAGATCGCCTGCCCGTGGGTTATCTAGCCCTGCAACAGTTCGGTCAGTGCCAGACAAAACCTGAGCCACGCCATCTTGCGCTGCAAGCAAGGCTTTAATGGTCTCAGTTTGGGCTTTGTCCTTGATGTAGATATGGGCTACCTGGTGGTCTGCTACAGCAAAGGCAGGGCTAGCCGGGGCATCGAGCAACTCTCCTCCATTCTCCTCCCTGATCCTTAGGTATCCCGCTTGGCGTAGCACCCGATTAAGGTGCACAGGGCGGTTAACATTATTAATGCCATATTCGCTGATGACCCAGACCTGGAGGCCACCGGCTTCTGCATCCGTAATCAAGGTTTTGAGGACCTGATCAAGCTCATTGAGGTCTTGTTGGTTATCAGGATCGCCATCTCCACGGCGTTGGAGGCAATAGTCAAGATGGGGCAAATAGACCAAATTAAGGTCTGGTTGCCATTTGCGCTCTGCAATGATGGCCGCTTTAGCCAGCCAAGCCGAACTCTGAATGGTTGTCCTTGGGCCCCAATAGTGGAACAAGGGAAACTGCCCCAATTCGGCTTGGAGCTCGTCCCGCCAAACAGGTGGCTCGGTATAGCAGTCAGGTGCCTTGATGCCATCAGCCCGATATTGTGGCCTTGGGGTGACACTATAGTCTGCCCCCGAATACATATTAAACCACCAACCTGTATTACAGACCTTGAAATCAGGGTTGGATTGCCGCATTTGGTGCCAGATGTACGGTGCTTGAAGCAGACCATAACTCTGACGCCAAAGGTTGATTTCGGCAATTTCGGGATTATACCAGCCATTGCCTACGATACCATGTTGCGATGGGGTTTTGCCAGTAAGGTAGGTCGCTTGGACAGAGCACGTAACCGCAGGCAACATCGGCTGGATGTTGTTGACTTGTCTTTGTGCGGCCCAGCTACTCAACCATGGCATCTTGACCAGCAGACCTTTGGTGAGGCCTACGACATCGATCAACATCAACCGATTGGCGGCTTTGCTAGGCATCAATGATAGGGGTTCGATAAGATTTGTGCTGGGTCAGAATATTGGTGTAGCATCTCGGGGTTGACCTAAACCTTTGGCAGATCAAAGCCGAAATAGTCAGCTGCGTTGTGGTAGCAAATGTTCTCAACCAGCTGACCAAGCCAGATTTCGTCATTGGGCAGCTCGCCATTCTCGACATCGTTGCCCAATAGGTTACAAAGGATGCGACGGAAATAGTCGTGACGGCTATAGCTCAGGAAGGATCGTGAGTCAGTCAACATACCTACAAAGCGGCTCAGCAAACCAAAGCTGCTCAGGGCATTCATTTGGTCGATCATGCCTTGTTTTTGGTCTAGGAACCACCAACCAGAGCCATACTGGATTTTGCCAGCCACAGTCCCGTCGTTATAGTTGCCAATCATAGTGGCGAACAGGGCATTATCGGCCGGGTTGAGGTTGTAAAGGATGGTTTTGGCCAGTTTGTCATTACCATCGAGGCGATCCAAGAACTTAGCTAGGCTGCGAGCCATTGCAAAGTCGCCGATGGAGTCGAAGCCTGTGTCAGGGCCCAGCTTACCTAGCAGTCGGCTATTGGTGTTGCGGATTGCACCTAGGTGGAACTGCTGGATCCAGCCTTTGGCATGGTCTGCCTCGGCAAAATAGACCAACATATAGCTCTTAAACTGCAGGACCTCATGCTGGTGCAGCTCATAACCATCACGTACCTTGCTGAAGATGCGTTTGATGTCGGCCATAGTGTAGTCCTCAGCATAGACAGTCTCCAGACCATGGTCACTAAGGCGGCATCCATTATCATGGAAATGCTGGTGCCTATCTGCTAAAACGTCTAGAAAGGTATTGAGGTCGCGGATGGTATGGCCAGAAACCGACTCTAGTTTGTCAACGTAGGCATTAAAGGACACCGCACTTTCTGGCGACATGGCCTTGTCTGGCCGATAGGTAGGCAACACTTGGGTGGCACATCCATCCTGTTTGATTTTTTGGTGAAAGGCCAAATCATCAGCAGGGTCATCTGTGGTGCAAACGACACGTACCTTGGCTTTCGCCATCAGCCCCTGGACGCTAAACTCTGGTGTCTGAAGCAAGGCTGTGGTCTGTGCATAGACCTCGTCGGCAGTGGTGCTGTCGAGCAAAACATCAATCCCAAACGGATTTTTAAGCTCCATGTGCGTCCAGTGGTAGAGTGGATTACGCATGGTATAGGGCACTGTTTTAGCCCACTGGGCAAACTTTTCGGCATCCGTAGCATCCCCAGTGATGAACCGCTCGTTGATCCCATTAGCCCGCATGGCCCGCCATTTGTAGTGGTCCCCGTCCAGCCAAACTTTGGTAATGGTGCTGAAATTTCGGTCCTCGGCAATAATGTCTGGCTGCAGGTGACAGTGATAGTCAATGATGGGCATATCAGCTGCATGGTCATGATACAGCTTTTGAGCGGTTTTGGTCTCAAGCAGGAAATGCTCGTTCAGGAAGGGTTTGATGGCCATGTCTTGGAGGTAATTCTAAAAGAATCTGGATCCTGGCTTATTGCCTAGTCGATCGTGGTTTGGGAAGTCAAATATGGGCCAAAGGCTGCATAATGCAATATATCCTGTGGCGTATTGTATTGGTTCAGCAGGGATATTTAGGAAGAGGCCTGCCAGACATCTTGTACCCAGTTGAGCTCTCGCGCGATACTTTGCTGGATCGGTATCTGAAGTTCTGAGGGTAAGATACCCCATGTATAGGTCTCGACCTCTAGGATTGTGCCTGGTATCTGAGCCTTGACGTATTGAATGGCCTCAGAGACAGCAGCCTGGGTGCTGCTTAGAGGACCAAATTCCTCGCAAAATAGTGGTACGTGGTAATGGGTACGGAGTTCCGACCAGAGGTCAGGGTTTTGGGTGCACCAGTCGAGGGCAGGGCCGAGGTCCTGAAATCGTTTGATTTTACCATTCGGGAGCAAAACAGCTGCCTGGTGGAGGTAGTTGGGCTCGTCAAATGGCCTCAGTGCCTCAAGACCATTAGCGTCTTTTGCCACAAGTGCCGCACTTAGCTGCACCCGACCGATAGAGATACCTGCTTGGTCAAGCGCTTTGAGGGCCTCTACAACTGGGATATGCAGCACAGCGAAGTGGCAAACATCAAAACATATTGCCACGTGGCGCTGCAATAGCTGTAAGGCCTCCTCTTCGTTACACTCGTAACCCGACATCAGGACCTCTTTGCCATAGACCCAAAGGTATTCCTGAAAGAAAGAAATCGTGTTTTGGAGGTCATCTAGCAGGCCATCTGGCTCTGGCTCTAGCTCAAGCCGGATTAATTTGCTGGTAGATTGGTTGAGCTTGGCCGCAATAACAACCCAATGACCTAATTGGCGGGCAGCTGTGACGAGCGTTTCCCATTGACGCATAGGCTCATCCTGAAACCAAGGAGCATAGCTGATAGGTGAGCTAGAGATACCCCCAACCAAGACCTCATCGGGCAGTATTTTGACCAACAATTCAGCCAATTGGCAGGTATAGTCCAGCCTAGCCGAGGTGGTCCAATCTGGTTCATGCACTTTGTCTTTGACCACCATTCCATGAAAATCACCGAACGGGAACCCATTGATCACAGGAACAGTTAGTCCTTGGTCGGCCAGCCACTGTTCAAATGCCGCCAAATGAGCTGGTTGCGCAAGGTCTTCTGCTGCTGTCGCAGAAAGCCGCAAACCTAGCTGGGTGAGCGGCCCATAGCTGAGTTTTGCCTGCAAATCCGGGATTTCGGCCTGAAGGCCAGCAAAATGGTCAACCCAAGTAGTACCGTGGAAGATATTGGTGCAGAATGTTAGCTGTGGGGACATGGGAGGGCCAGATTGGCGAATCCCCAATCTCCCCTGCAATATACAACCCAGCCTACCCCTAGCGCAAGTAGAGCCTTATGGTCGGGACTAAAATAACGAAGCCCAGCATTAACTGGGCTTCGTAAGGATACAAACATGGTCAATCGGAAAGGCGACTACCAGAACTTGAAGTACAAGAACACCAAGGCGATCAGGATGGTGATGGCGCCAATGTTGAAGATTGGACCAGTTTTGAATAGTCGAGAGCTGATATCGATTGATTTGGCCTTGTCTTCTTCTGTCTGAGCTTTAGAAAGTGAGGCCGCAATCATGATGGCACTCAGGATCAGGAAGCTGTATCCCATCCGGTCAAGGAAAGGAATCTCAGAAAGTGAAGGGGTAAACTTGAAGATCAATGAGATTGGCAAGGTAGCCAAAGCGACTGCCAAGGCACCAGTGGCATTGGCACGACGCCAGAACAAGCCAAACAAGAAAATGGTAAAGATACCTGGGCTGAAAAACCCTGTAAACTCTTGGATGTAGGTAAAGCCACCACCAAGCTTCTCGATGTTATTGGCAATTAGGATAGCAATCGGGATTGCAATCACCAAGGACAGACCAGTGGTAACTCGCCCAACGTTGATTAGGTGGCTTTCGGACTTGTCTTTGCCGAACAATGGCTTGTAAATATCCATCGTGAAGATGGTTGCGATGCTATTGGTTTTGCTGCTAAGGGATCCGACAATGGCCGCAACCAATGCTGCAAAAGCTAAGCCTTTTACACCTGGGAACAAAAATGTATTGAGCAGGTAGGGATAGGTTTCGTCTGCTTGCTTAATAATGTCACTAGCACCTTGTTCGCCTGCCTTGAATAGCCCAGCAGCGACAATACCTGGCACCACCACGATCAGCGGCATGAGTAGTTTCAGAAATCCGGCCAAGATAATACCGTTTTGGGCCTCAGTTAGGCTTTTGGCTGCAAGCGCACGCTGGGTGATGTATTGGTTAAAGCCCCAATAGTTAAGGTTCACGACCCACATAGAGCCAATCAAAACCGTTAAGCCTGGTAGATCAGAGTAGAACTCATCACCTTCGGAAAAAATCATGTGGAACTTCTCAGGCATCTCAGTGGTCATACGGCTTACACCAGCCATGATACCACCATCATGTCCGTAGGCATTAAGTGCCAAATAGGTCGTGATCAAACCACCCAGAACAAGGAAGGTGACCTGAATCGGATCTGTAAAAGCAATGGCTTTAAGACCACCAAAAACAGTGTAGAGTGCACTGAAAACCGCAATACTAACGACTGCTATGCTGAGATCAACATCAAATACTTTATGGATACAGATAGCACCAAGGTACATGATGGAAGTAAGGTTAACCAAGACGTACAAGGCGAGCCAGAATACAGCAAGGCTAGTAGAGACCCTGCTATCATAGCGCATCTTCAAGAACTCAGGCATCGACATGATGCGTTTTTCGAGGAAAACTGGGACGAAAAACTTACCTACGACGATCAAAGTAGCTGCAGCCATCCACTCATAAGTAGCGATAGCGAGGCCCATCTTGAAGCCAGAGCCTGTCATACCAATTAGCTGCTCGGCGCTGATGTTGGCCGCAATCAGCGAGGTGCCAATGGCCCACCATGGCAGGGTGTTACCAGCCACAAAATAGTCTCTGGTGTCCTTCTTTTCGCCCTTTTTGCTGCGCGACACATACAAGGCAATGCTGACGACAATCGCACAGTAGCCTAAGAATACCGCAATGTCTATTTGATTCATCGGAAAATTTGGGTAAAAAATGTTCGGGATAATTCGGTCTTAGTTGGCATTGGTAACGGTAGACGAACTAGCACCCAATGCCACTTGTCTGCAATTATATTACTAATTGTCTAAAAAGCAGGCACATTGGCTCAAAACTTCGCAATTGGCCACTTTTTGTGGGCCTCGGCATGGCTGTAAGCATCATGGATGGCATCTCTATCAAAGGCAGAAAATCAAAAGACCTCACATAGGATTACCTAAGTGAGGTCGATGGCAGGGGTAAATAATCAGCCAAGTATAGAAAAAGAAGTTACAAAATCGTCACCAAGCACGATTGGCTGCAGATCGGCAGCCTAATACAGCACCCGGAACTTGATGGTATCGGTGATGCCTTTGAGCTCGGCAATGGTGTCCTTTTCGTAGCTGCGGTCCACGTCGGTGATCACATAGCCGATGACGTCATTGGTCTTGAGGTACTGGCCCATAATGTTGACCTTTTGGTCGGCCAAGACACTGTTGATCCTGGCCAAAATACCAGGAACATTGTGGTGGACGTGCATCAAGCGATGCGCATTGGTTAAGGTCGGTAGCTGGATGTTCGGGAAGTTGACTGACATATAGGTGCTGCCTGTGTTCACATACTCGATGAGCTTATCGGGTACATAGGTTGCGATATTGAGCTGGGCCTCTTCGGTGCTACCGCCGATGTGAGGGGTAAGGATCACGTTAGGCAATCCACGAAGTGGGCTCAAGAACTCCTCCTTGTTGTTAGCTGGCTCGTAGGGGAAAACGTCTAGAGCTGCACCAAGGACTTTGCCACTTTTTAGGTTGGCCACCAAGGCATCGACATCCACAACATGGCCACGTGATAAGTTCACGAACACGACACCATCCTTCATTTGGTCAAATTCTCGCGCGCCGATGACATGGGTGTTCTCTTTCCGCCCATCGATATGAAGGGTCACTATGTCAGATTGTTGCAAGAGGTCATCTAGTGACTTGCACTTGTGTGCGTTACCAAGGCCTAATTTGTCCACAATGTCATAATAAACGACCTGCATCCCGAGTGACTCTGCCAGAACAGAAAGCTGCGTGCCAATGCTGCCATAGCCAATGATACCTAGGCGTTTGCCCCTGATCTCGAAGCTATTACCTGCACTTTTGTTCCAGACACCATTGTGCATCTGGTTGCTTTTTTCGGTTACGTTCCGGAGCAGGAGGATGATCTCGCCAAGTGCCAGCTCGACGACGGAGCGGGTATTGCTGTATGGGGCGTTAAAGACGGCCACACCTTTGCGCAAACAGGCCTTGGTATCGATCTGGTTGGTGCCGATACAAAAGGCGCCAATGGCGATTAGTTTGTTGGCTGATGCCAATACGCGTTCGGTAACTTGGGTTTTGGACCGAATGCCTAGGATGCTGACTTGCTGGATACGCTCACAAAGTTCGTCTTCGCTTAGTGCACCCGAGGCCACCTCGACAGTATAGCCTTCTGCCTCAAAGACCTGGGCTGCATGTGGGTGGATGTTTTCTAACAACAGTACGTTGATACGGTTCTTAGGATAAGAAATACTCATAGGAAGCTGGTTGATATACAATATTTCGTCTAGGCTGGCTGCAACATGGTCTGCCACTTCTACCACCTGGGCTCGCTCAATATTTTCGGTAAAGGCATAAAACTTATTGGCAAGGCCAGCCTCACGGATTTCGTAGTCCGTGTAGCCATCACCAATAACATAGACATCACCAGGAAGGGCTAGCTGGTGCAGCAACTTGACTTTACCTTTGTCTTGAGCAAGCGGATTGCTCTGGTCACAGCCCGTTATGTTGCCGACCACATCATATTTAAAAGTATTGGCATAAACATGTGCAGCATCGATGCCAAACTCTGCCACAATGGGCTCAATGATCTCCCGAAAACCACTACTTACGATCAACACCTGCCCCTGATGTGCCCTGAAGAATGCCTCATTTCGGGCAAAGCTGGCTGAGACCTTATTTCTCAGGACCTTAACAGTAGTTGCAATATCTGCCTGACGTGCACCAAGTAGTGCCAACCGTTGGCTCAAGGCTTTGGCAAACGATAGCTGCCCACACATCGCTAGGTCTGTCAATTCCTTGATTTTGATGAGACGACCTTCTGCCTCTGGATGGCCCGAAAGGGATATCATAGCTAACTCATCCATCGCCTCCACCTGCATAAAGGTGCTGTCAAAGTCAATGACATAATAGGTAGATGGATGTGGTTTGGTATTGACTGGCGTGTCTTGCATCAGCAGACGTTGGAGCGGCTGGTTGGACCAAAGTTGGTCCAAACGCTAGGAAGGATGTGTTGTCAGAGGTATAAAAATCTTTTGGTGTATTGGGCCGCAAGTTAGGGATAAGGCACGGACCATGCCGCCCGACCTGTCAGAAATAATAATGCCTCTACAATGCATGGTGCTGGCAGTGGCATCAGATTGCGGGTAAATTAAGCCCAATTGGCAAGGTTAAAATCGTCCCTCCTAGAAACTGTAAGAATAGGACACATAAGGCAAAGGATAGTTCTGGAGGGAAGATCCAAATAGTCCCAAATCCCATGTGCTATTTTGTTTTCTGTTGTCTATGCGCAAACCTCCCATCACGGCATAACCGATGACCGACTGGCTGTATTCGGCCACCACGGACAAAGTATTAGTGGCACGTGCATGGACTGCGACAGTGCCCATCCAGGTGCTGCCATAGTTGACGGTCTTGCCATTGTTGGATGTGTTAAAATCCCATAGCCTAACCATTGGGATGATATTACCATCACCGATTATATAGCTGGTGCTAACACTAAAGTTATAGTCCTGGCCGCCATAGCCAGCGATAAACGTAGGGGTAACACTATAGCCGTTGTGTTTGGTTGAGGTAAAATAGGACGCCTCGGTAAACTGAGAAGTGTAAGTTAACATACCGCCAACACGGAGCATCGGGTAGATTTCGTGCGTGGACTTGAGGTTAATATAGAACGGGAAGGCCAGTGGAGAAACCAAGGCGCCTACGTTAAGCGAAATCCAGTCTGTGAAACCGATTTCTAGCCTATTGAGTAGCCCCATAAAGTTGTTGTAGTGGCCAGTCCGACCAGGCTGGCACAAGGATGAAGGTGCCAATAAGATGCTTCGAGAACTATTGATGAGGTTATAGTCAAAACCATTGACGTTGGCTTTGCTCTGATCAGCATTGGGGTTACCCGGCTTTGGTGGCAGGATAGGCTTAGGCGTATCAGCAGGTGCTGGGACCACAGGAGGAGGTACCGGAGCAGGTACCGGTGGAACGGGAACAGGTGGTGGTGTAGGCTCGGTCTGTGCAAATGCAAGTTGTTGAAGCCCAACTATGGCAACAAACAAAGTAGATAGGATGTACTTAGTAAAGGTATTTTTCATGATAAGCAGAACGGGTTTCGTGCAACAACAGGCCAGCTGTACAGCTATTGTCTTGTGCCCTCCCACAACATTTGAGCCACAATCTGCCAAAACCGCAATGGCAGCCATCATAATACCGAGGCGCTGCCTAGGTGACAGTGGCAGGTAGGGGCATTAGCTAGCCATTTTAGCATATTGCCACTTTAGGTATTGCGCCATCAGGCTTAGCTGCCAGCTAGTCGCAGGCAAAACATCTGGAGCGATACCAATGGTGACAGAAGCCTGGTCACCTAAGAAGAACTTAAGCATCTGGCTAGCTTTAGGCACAAGTTGGGCTCCTACGTTATTAGCCATTAGGTTGGCATCGAGCGCGGCGCAAAGGCTTTGGGTAAGGGCATTGGCTTGATCGCTAGGGCTGAAACACAACTTTGCTATCCGTTGTTCGGTTGCCCAAGCGGCTTTGGCATCTGGCGGCAATAAGACCTTATCTACCCCAAGTGCGTTGCTGATATTGTTCCAGATCTGGAGCCAAGCCTCAGTCACTTGCGGCGAGATAGCGATCCCCATTTTGCGAAGCCCCCGCAACACCACCATGCTAAACGATAAGCCAGTTCCTAGCAACTCAGTCTGGTTGATCGCTACATACTCTGGGCGGTGACGGGCGGACATCATCCGGACAAGTGTATGGACTAACCGCACGCGTAACAAAACTTCGGTCAACTGACTGCTTGGTCCAAACGGACTTATTTCCGAAAAAACAGCATCAATAAACTGAGCCGTTTCTGCTAGCCGAGCCAACGGATCAGTATGGAGGCGTTTACTATGTAACAATGTGGCTGCTCCTTCGGCAGACTGGTAACAATAGGGCAAACCATAGGTCCCTAAAACCAAAAACACGGCACTTTTATGTTCCTCAAAAAAGCCCTTTGCTAGCTTCACTGAGCCATCGTCCATCGGAAGATGCCAACGACCCTCGATTTTGGTCTCGAGCTGGCGCAAACTAGATGGCAGAGGTGTTAAGGTTCTCCAGTCCTGTAGCCGGCAGGAAGCAAAAGCTGCCATCATCTCGTCTTGTCCTGCCGAGGTAGCCCATTCTGTCACGATACCGTCAAAGGTGGCATCCCCAGTCCTAATCCCGGCCTCGAGCACCTGCTGGGTAGAGAGTGCCTTTAGGTAGGGTTGGCCTATAAGGTTGTTAGTTTGGTCAGCAGTCATCGTACTGTCCTAACCATGTATAGAACCTGTCTGTTTAGCTATCGGGACAAATGGAGCGAACATTTGAGCAAGCGACTGTCAACAGAACCTAGATATGACGATCGTTTTGTGGCAAATACAATGGGATCGGTACGTTATACTAGGGTCTGGTCTAGGCCATTTGTAATGTTTGGGTAAGGTGGATGTCAGAAAACTTCAGACCAAAGGTCCGTCAACTAGTGGTTGATAAATTGCCTGAAAAATACAGAAAAACGCAATTTTTAGCCCCAAGACAGGGTCCAAAACGTATGGCTATGGATTTCTAGGTCCTGATCCTGTATCTTGCCCAAACTTTCCCCAAACGATAAAAGGGCAACACGCTTTAGCAATAGATGACGATAACGATTAGACTCCTAGGACTAGCGACCATTGTAGCAATAGGACTACAATATAGCAACCTCTTGGCCCAGCCAGCTGCCAAAAAAACGGCAGTAACCCTACCCTACCAAAACGCAGCCCTTACACCACAGGCTCGTGCAGAGGACCTATTGGCACGAATGACCCTTGAGGAAAAAATCGGCCAGATGACACAGATTGCCACCACCGAAATCAACAAGGTGGACAATCCCAAAACTAAAGTCGATCGGTTTAAGCCCTATTTGGAAAAAGCCAAAGCCGAAAAGCTGATCAAGGAGCACCATATTGGTTCGTTCTTGGCTGCCTTTGCGGTCTCACCACAGGACTGGTACACCTTTAGTAATGATCTTCAGAAGGTCAACATGGCCAACAGCCGCCTTGGCATCCCGATCATTTATGGAAATGACAATGTCCATGGGGCCAACTATGTTGCTGGTGCGACCATTTTTCCACAACCAGTCAACCTAGCCAATACGTTCAACCTGCAGTATGCCGAGGCCATGGGCCGCATCACAGCCACCGAAATTAGCGACTTGGGCCAACCATGGAACTTTGCTCCTATCCTGGACATCGGACGCAACCCCTACTGGCCACGTCAATACGAAACTTTTGGAGAAGACACCTATTGGGTTGGCCAACTTGGCACTGCATACATTAAGGCCCTCCAAACTGCCGAAGCCGCTAAACCGTACAAAATTGCGGCCACTGCCAAACACTTTATGGGCTATTCGGACCCTAAGTCTGGTTGGGACAGAAGCCCATCCGTCATTGGTGATCAAGAGCTACGCGAGATATTCCTGCCCCCGTTTCGCCAAGCGGTCAATGCAGGTGTCAAGACTTTCATGATCAATAGTGGGGAGGTTAACGGTGTTCCGATCCATGCCTCAGCCAAATACCTAACTGGTATGCTGCGGAACGAACTTGGTTTTGACGGGGTCATTGTTACCGACTGGGCAGACATCTTGCAACTGATCGGTCAGCACCATGTTGCCCACAACGAAAAGGAGGCGACCCTAATGGCACTCAAGGCTGGCATTGACATGAGCATGACGGCAAGCAGCACCACATTTTGCACCGTCACCAAGGACTTGATCAAAGAA
>CANHWS010000059.1 GCA_947464365.1 Cytophagaceae bacterium
ATTGTCTACTAGTGGATTTTTAAACCTCAGAACTATTCTCAAGGGTATCATGCTAGGACTTTCAGAAAAAAAAACACCCCCACATTGCTGCAGGGGTGTTTCGGGATTTTCAAGCTAATCTGGATGTCAACTAGCGTTGGCTAGCTGAGGCCGTGATTATTGCTGGATTTTGTAGCTAACGTTGATCTCACCGGTGCGACCTGTACCAGTCATTACCGAATTGATCACCATAAGACCATGTTTGCCTTCAGCAGTTTTGAATACCAGGGTGCTTCCTGCAGTCAGATTACCAACACGTGAGTTAACACGGCCGCTAAGGCCAGCATTTGCAGCACCAGACAATACGTAAGAGGTATTGGTAGAAGCACCAGCGGTACCTGCATTAAAGGCGGAAGCCAAATCTGAGGCAGTTAGGTAATCAGAAATCTTAGCACCGCTAGAAAGCCAAATTTGAGTTGCTTTCTTGGTAGCCCAAGGACCAACTTCAGCCGCGTAAGGCTCTGTTGTGCCAGTAAACCAGTTGTCAGGCGCCATCAAGATGCCACCAACAGTGTTACCAACAGCAAATCCAAGGTCAACAGCACCAGGGCTATTACCAGCCTGAATAATGGTCCAAGTAGCGCCAGTTGATAGCGTAATGAAGGTTTTGCTTGTGTTGTCAATCAATGGAGCGGTAAGGATGGTAGCTTGGTAACGGCTCAAGGTTTTGTTGAGGGTCACGATAGCACTATCTGCACCACCAGAGGTACTACGAACTTTCAACTTCCAGGTGCTGCCAGAGGCAATACCAGAGGTCAAAATAGTGAAGGTAGTATCACCAACTTGTGTCGGAGACTCAGCACCAACTGTGGTCGATGAAAATCCCTTAACCGAACGGAGTAGGTTAGATCCACCTTTAGTGAAACGCACACGTAGTGTATCACCATCGGCATACTCAACCGAAACGTTTTTGCCGTTTACAGTTGCGTTGCCATTAACACTAGCTACTGTTACGGTAGCGTTGCTGCTAGGTGCAGCATCATCTTTTTTGCTACACGAGCTCACAAAGGCCATAGCGGCAACGCCGGCTGCTACGGTAAATAATCGAAGAGTGTTTTTCATATTCTTTTGAAGATTTTGTGGGTGTACGGACAGCACCACTTTGGTGATGACCTAAACCTAATGCAAAGATACGCAAATACAGTGCCTTGTTTCCAAACGCCTTAACATCCTTAACTAGGCAACAATAAAGCGTACCCAATTTTTTAATCTCGGCAACAGGCTACCACATTTCCCAAAATGGCCCCATTGTCCCCCAAATAAACAATCCTGACCAAATCAGGGGTCAGGATTGAGTGCAAGATTAAAAAGGAAGAATAGTTAGGAACACTATTTTGGCTTAACAACCACGGCAAGGCCCGATCGGACACTTGCCCTAGGCTGGGCATGATTACATACCTAAATTATGTATATCGGTGGCTTTAGCGTCTGACTCAGCAGCTGAAAGCGTCGTATCATGTGGGCCATCCTTGCGAAAACGCTGCTTGATCCGCTCCACAATCCAGTACTGACTAGGGACAATAATCAAGGTCAGGAACGTTGCGAAAGTGATACCGTAGATAATGGCCCAGGCCAGTGGTCCCCAGAACAAAGCACTATCACCACCTAGGAAGAACTGCGGATCAAGCTCGGTGAACAAGGTCGCAAAGTTGATGTTAACACCCATCGCTAGCGGAATCAGACCCAATACTGCTGCACTGGCCGTCAACAACACAGGGGTAAGGCGGATAGCACCAGCCTCGATGATCGCAGTACGGGTTGGGATACCACGGCTCCGGAGCTCGTCCGTGAACTCGATCAGGAGGATTCCGTTCTTGACCACAATACCTGCCAAGGCAATAATGCCGACACCTGTCATGACGATACTAAAAGTCATGTTGAAGGCCATAAAGCCCAGCAACACACCTATCAACGATAGCACCACAGTACCCAGGATAATGAGTGGTTTGCTCATCGAGTTGAATTGTGCAACCAAAATCAGCAAGATCAGGCCAATGGCACTCAACAATGCACCTACCAAGAAACTACCAGTCTCTTCTTGTTGCTCTTGCTGTCCTGTTAGTTTGACGGTATAACCCGTTGGGATGCTCATGTCAGCAACTACGCCTTTGACATCTGCTACCACATCGTTGGCATTAAACCCTGTCAGGACGTTACTGCTTACAGTATTGGTCCGGATCTGGTTTTTGCGGTTGATGCTACTATAGCTGCTTGTGTATTTTACTTTGACCAACGAGCTTAGTGGCACTTGGCGGAAAGTCCCGAAAGCCATATCCAAAAATCCAATCTGGACATTCAGTAGATCCTCGATGCGTTTGCGTTGGTTTGGTGCCACCCGCACCATGATCTTGTACTCATCATCATCAGCGCGGAACTTGCTGGCCTCTTTACCATACAAAGCAGTCCTGATCTCAAGTGCAATCTGGGCAGTGCTGATACCTTCGCGCGTTGCTTTCTCTTTGTCAATCTCGACCAATATTTCTGGTTTATTCAGCTTCAGATCCGATTTTAGATCCTCAATGCCCTGTACACCAGCTTTGGCAATTGCCTCACGCAAATCCTTTTCTAGTTTCTGGAGGACAACAAAGTCTTCGCCAGCGATCTCGATGTTAACAGGTTTTTCGGTTGGTGGCCCGCCTTGCTCCTTGTCCACCGCAATCTGGACACCCGGGATTTGGCCTACAGAGGCTCTCACTTTGGACAAGTAGGCCTCAGTCGAAACGCCATTCCGGTGGTTAAACTCCACAAACGAGACCGAAACTTTGCCTTTATGCGGCGTTGTTGTACGGTCAGGATTGTTAGCCTCGCCTGCACCGATACCCACATTGCTGATCACAGACTTCACAATCGGGTTGTTCGGCCCAAGGACACGCAAGACCCTACGTTCGGCAATCCGGGTTACAGAGTCTGTTACCGAGGCATCCGTACCGATCGGTAGCTGGACATAGACATAGATAAAGTTAGGTTCGTTCTCGGGGAAGAAGTTAGACTTAGGCTGTACGATGGCCGTCAGGACAAACGTGCCAATCAGCAATCCAACAGTACCTACCAAGAAGAACACTGGGCGATAACCTTGTATAATCCAAGAAAGCAAACTACGATACCCCCGCATAAATGCTGGCAAGGTTGTGTGCTGGAAGTAGTAGATCATGGCACGGAACGCGTACTCGTTAACGAGATACAGGACAATGGCCAAGACCATAAAGTTGCCCCATCCTGGCCCAAGTAGATAGGCGAGGATAGTGATCACACCCATGACAGATAGGTTCCGGACCACCTTTTTGAACGGTGTACGTTTGCCATCATCATCTTTAGTTTGCATAAAGCTGACCGCAAACACAGGGTTAATCACGAAGGCTACAAAGAGCGATGCAAACAGCGTGATGATCAACGTGACTGGCAAGTACTTCATGAACTCACCGATCAGGCCAGGCCAGAACAGCAAGGGGAAGAAGGGCGCAATCGTCGTCAGCGTACCACTTAAGACGGGGACAAATACCTCTCCTGCAGCCATCTTGGCCGCCTTCAAGATCCCCCACTCAGGATGGTCATGGAATAATCGGTGGGTGTTCTCGATCACGACAATCGCATCATCCACCACAATACCGAGCGCCAGCAGGAAGCTGAACATCACGATCATGTTGAGGGAGTAGCCCAGTAGCGGCATCACCAGGAAAGCAACCAATACCGAAAGCGGAACGGATAGTCCAACGAAAAAGGCATTGGTAACCCCCATAAAGAACATCAGGACTAAAACCACAAACACAAAGCCGATGATCACTGAGTTAATGAGCTCGTTCAGCTGGTTCTTCGTGAAGTCAGCTTGGTCGCCAGTAACAGTGATTTTTACACCCGATGGGAACTTTTCGGCCTTTAGTTTGGCGACTAGGCTCTCGATTTTCTCAGAGGCATCGATCAGGTTCTCGCCACTGCGTTTGATAACGTTAAGTGTGATAACCGCCTTACCATCAAGCCTAGCGTAATCTTGTTTTTCGGCAAAGCCGTCCACAATGGTCGAAATTTCCTTCAGAAATTTGGTCTGCCCCCTCGAGCCGCGCAAGATGACATTCTCTAAGTCCGACATCTTCCGGAACTCGCCAGTAACACGCAGGGTACGGCGCAGGTCACCAACCCGTAGCTCGCCACCAGAGATATTGACGTTTTCGCGTTGCAAGGAGGCCGCAATATCATTAAAGCTCAGGCCAGCTGCCTGCATGCGGTACAGGTCAACATCGATCTGGATTTCACGCTCAAGCGCACCAATCATGTCTGCACGGGTGATCTCGGGCAGGGCCTCGATTTCGTCCTGCATTGTTTCGGCATAACGCTTCAGTTTGTCCAGCGGGAAGTCCCCTGCAATGTTCACCTGCATGATCGGGAACTCGCTAAAGTCCACTTCCTGCACGGCAGGGTCATTGTCTAGGTCGGTAGGGAGCTCAGCACGGGCTTTGTCAACTGCATCCTGTACGCGTTGTTTGGCGATCGGTACCGCAACATTGGTCTTGAACTCGACCATCACAAGGCTAAAGTCTGACACCGAGTTGCTCGTTACCTTCTTGACCCCTTGGGTGGATTTGAGTTGTTTCTCGATCTGTTTGGTCACGAGGTTCTCGACATCAGCAGGGCTATTGCCAGGGTAGATGGTACTGACCACAATGGTCGGCACGACGATGTCCGGGAACTGCTCTTTCGGTAGCTGTCCGTAGATGAACAAACCAGCCAAGCAGATGATCGCCGTGAAAAAATAGATGGTGGTCTTGTTGTCAAGACTCCATGACGTGGGTTTGAATTCTTTGATATCCATATAGCTCAGGGTATGGCGTCAGACCATCCGCTGTTAAGCAATCTGATAGGAGATGATAGTGGTGTTTAGACCTATGGAGACATGGCAAACCAAGCCCTCAGCGCGAGCTGTTGACAAGTCAACCGAGGGCCTGACTATTTGCTTGAAGCCTCGTTTTCGACCGTAATTGGCTGACCATCAACTAGGTCTTCGCCACCTGCCGTGACCAGCTCATCGCCTGTTGCTAGGCCAGATTTTATCTGGACCTTGCCACCGTAGGATAAACCCGTTTCGACAATGTGCTGGACAGCAATAGTCTTGTTGGCCTTGGTGCCTTTGGTGAACAACATTTTGCCACGTTCGGTATTCTGGATCAGGTTTTCGTCGATGACGATGACGTCTTTTAGCGATATGTCATTGATGCTGAGCACAGCAATCATGTTCGGGCGGACTTTGGCATTGTTGGCAGGCAACTTGACCTCGATCGTAAATGTGCGACTGATGGGGTCCACCGAGCGGCTCACGAACGAAATCACACCACTAATCCGTTGGTTGATATCTGGTAGATAGACCTCTACTTTTTTGCCTTCGTCCACTAGGTCGATGTAGCTATCAGCAACCTTGGCCGTGGCCTTCAGCTGGCTAGAGTTCACAACACGGAAGACACCATAGCCTGGGGCAGCCATTTCGCCTTCTTTGACATTAACCGCATCAATGACCCCACTGATAGGGCTCGTGATTTTGGTCAGTGCGATCTGGGACTTGAGCGTACTGATCCTGTTTTCGACAGCCTCTTTGTTGGACTTGGCATTGATGTACTGGATCTCAGAGCCAATTTTCTGTTCCCAGAGTTTGGCTTGTTTTTCATATACCGTAGTTGCAAGGTCCAACTGGGTTTGTGCCTCGGCAAGGCCAGCGACCATGGTGCTAGCGTCGGTTTCGGCCAGTACTTGGCCAGCGCGCACCGCTTGGCCTTCACGCGCGTATACCTTGGTGACCACACCGCCCATTTTGGCATTGACCTGAACGTTGTTCTCAGCATCAACACTTCCTTGGAGCTCCACAAAATGATCTAGGGTTGTAGTTGCTACGGTCGTTGTCGCAACAACAAGGTTTTTCATCTCATTGGCTTTGGCTGGGTCTAGCGTAGCGATTTCGCTCTCTAGTTTCTTGACCTTGTCAGTCAACTCGATGAGTTTTTGTTTGGCCTCGGCCAATTCGGCCTTTTTGGTTTCTAGCACCGGTTGTTTGACACAGGAGCTAAGCCCAGTAGTCAGGAGGAAGGCCAACAACAACATCAGGATGTATGATCGTGAGGTGTTGAGGGTGGATATAGAATGAGAAGTTTTCATATAACGAGTTGCTTGTCTGAGTCAGGCAGGTGGACTATGATGAAACAGCGCACCAGATTGATGATAAGAGCGGATTGTAGCAGATCTAGAAGGGTAGGCAGTTTAGCGAAGGCAGAAGATTTTTTCTTACAAACCGGCTGCATGGGCCTAGTCCTCAATCACTGCAATTGGTATTGAAACTTTGGGGTAATCGGTACTAGTTCGGGTGATCGTGGTTTGATTATGTTGCAAAAGCAGTCCCAGACTACCATTAGCCCTAGGCCAACAGGCAAGTCAGGACGAGAACATTACTCCATGTAAAGTGTCCCTGCTGCTTTTTGCTGATCTACTTTGGCAATCAGCAAATCATAAACAGCATTGAAATAGTTGATTTGGGCCTCCTTCAGCTGAGACTCCGCAGTCGTGACCTCTAGGTTGCTGCCAACCCCTTGGGTGTACTTAACCTTTGATACCCGCACAACCTCAGTGGCCAGATCCATATTGCGTTTCTGGATCAACATAGTCTCTTGGGCATTCTTGAGGCTGGTATTGGCAGATACCACTTGTAGGTCGATACCTTGTTTGATGGTCTCGAACCCATTTTCGGCCTTCCGTATGTTAATCTTCTTCTGCTGGGCTTGGTGATAGCGGCTAAAACCATCAAAAATTGGCACCTGCAAGCTGACGGCTAACTGATCGTAATAGAACCACCGCTTAGACTTAGGCAGATTTGTAATGTCAGAGGCTGCAGTGTTGCTACCAAGCGAAAACTGACCAACCAAACGTGGCAAATAGCCCGCATTCACATTCTGTAAATCAAGCTCTGCTAAGCGTTTTTGGGTCTGCAGGGTCGAGTATTCGATCCTTTTGGTATAGTCAATCAATTCCGGATTGATGACCTCTAGCTTCAGACCACTTTCGGTGATTTTGTCCGTCAGGGTCATACCCTCACGTTGTGGGTAGCTCATCTGGAACTTGAGGAGCTGCTCGCTTAGCTCGACCAAGCGGCGGGTTTTATCCCGCTCTGACAACAAGTTGTTGCGGGTCACCTCAAGGCGATCAACGTCCAGCTTTTCGGCAAACCCAGTGTTATACAATGCCTTGATCTCTCGCATGGTGCTATCAAGGCGGATGATGTTCAGGTCAAACAAACCAAGCCGCTCGCGGTTAACCAAGACACCGTAATAGGCCTTGGTTACGTTTTCGGCAATTGTGATTTTGCTAGCCTCTAGGTTCTTTTGGGCCAGTTCGATGTAGGTCTGGCTTGCCTTGATCCCGATCAGGTAGCTACCGTCAAACAACAATTGTTGCCACTGCAGCTGTGCACTGAGGGTATGCGGTAGCTGCAGGCCAAAGGCCACAACATCGCCATTACCTAACATCGGGGTATAAAACGGCGAACCTAGCTCGTTCTCCAAAACAAATTTCTGGACGTTGTAGGTGTTGGCATAGTTGGCAGTACCACTGATTTGTGGCAAACCAATCGCAATAATCTCCTTGACCTTGTGCTGCGAGGCCGTGACATCAAGGGCTGCGTTCTTGGTTGTGAAGTTGTTCTCGATGGCATAGCTAATGGCCTCTCGGAGCGAAAAACTTGATTTGGACCCGACCAACTTAGTATCAGGACGAGCTTGAGCGATTGCATTGGTGGCCAACAGGCCCAGCGCCATCGCTATCGTCAGCACACCAGCTCCGGTCTGTTTCAGCAGTCGGGTCCAATAATGCAAAGTATTGATTGTCATAAGGTTATCGTGGAATAGGATTGATTGTGGGCGCAAATTGGGGTGTGGTGTCTAAATCGAGACAAGTAATTGGCTAAGCGGTATCGATACGGGATTGTTGGTATCGCTATCCTATTGCCGGAAGAAAGAAGGTGGGTGAGGTTTGTTGGGCTGTGCCAGGCGTAATGCCTCGAAGGCTTTTGTGCCCTCTAGGGTAAGTAGCCCCCTAAAAAAATGCTCCATCAGTTGTTGCTGCACCTCTGCCATCACAAATTTGGAAGGCGGAAAAACCAAGGGATTAAACGCCATCTCTACCTCCTCGAGCCGCAGCTTGGCTAGCACCAGCACATTGATATCAGACCTATAATAGCCTTCGTCGATGCCGCGCTGAATGCTTTTGATGATGCCTGGCATCACATCTAGACTTTTATGGTCCTGGATGACTGAGTAGCCTGTCGGGTGGTATTTATGCAGGTCGTGCAGCAAGCCAGGGTTCATTTTGCTGAGCGACTCGCGCATGTACTCTGTCAGTGCCAACAACTCGTGTAAGGCAGATGGGCTATCCTCGGCGATGGACTTGAGCTTTTCGGTGTGGGTCTTGCGGTGCCAACAACAATAGTTGGTCACGATGTCATCCTTATCCTTAAAGTACTGGTAGATCGTCTTCTTCGACATCCCCAGTTGCCTCGAAATATCATCCATCGACACCGACCGAATGCCCAACCGCTCAAATAGTGAGCTAGCAGCAGATAAAATACGGTCCGAAACGTCCATGTTATAGTGGTTCATGACTCTGCCCACCTGCTGTTACCAGCTTGTAGCATTAAGTCGGGTGCAAAACTAAGGAAACATTTTTAACATTCAAAGTTTCCTGTGTACTTTTCGTTTCCGTTGTGTTTCCTTTTCGTGAACCCCACCTAGTAAAGATTTCCGCGTCCATTTTTCAGATTCAAAACTTGACAATGAAATCTGCCCTCCCTGACCTCCCAATTTCTGCTGCTCCCAACTGAGTGATCGTATCCTGATGATAGCCTAAAAATCAGGCCACAAAAAGAAAACCATCTCACTTGTTAGGGCTTCAGGTAGTCGGACTAGGAATAAAAGCAACACGATAATGATTAAATAATAATCAAGATCATGACGGGTAATATAGCAACCAAAACTAAAAAGCAAGCTTGGCACTAGCAAAAAAAAGCCCATCCGCATAGCCATTGTATCCTTGCCAGCGGGATGTAACAGTTACAGCCGGATGAACCCATAAACCTAGCTGCCAAGAGAAAAACTAATCCCTACAGATTATCACAACCAACAAAAAAGGGCCCTCCAAACAAATGAAGAGCCCTTTCTGAAAAATAGAACCCCGAGGGATTACACGATATACCTAGTCCACCACCATCAACAGAGGGCTAGCATCTGGGTCTTTGGCCATCCTGACCAAGTATTGCTGGCGTGGCAACTCGTCTGTGCTGATGATGCCAGTACCTGTCGCGACTACCCGGCCATCCTTAGTTGTAATGAAGTATGGAGTGCTGATGGCATTAGCGCTCACTGGAAGCAGAATTGAAGATCCCTTCCGGACTGAAACGGACTGGGAACGGAACACTGGCTTAGGCGCAATAGGGGGTTTGCGGCTACCAGTTGTGACATCATCCGCAATCCTGACAATCGGTTCGGAGCCATCAAATGCCCAAGCACCACCTAGGGAGGGCTTAGGGATTGGCAGTCGAGACTGAGCAGATGCTGTGGTTGCCAGCACAAAAAGGCAGGCAGCGGCAGAAAATGAAGTGAGAACTGTGTGGATTGAGCGTGCCATAACGAGGTGTGGTGGATGAGGGGATTGAGTTACCTATAGAGAATTATGGACTTGATTACTGCTTCAAAGGTCAGTACACTTACTCATTCAGCCCATCCATACTAGATGAAGTGTGGGCTGCGATGGCCAAGTGGCGTCAGAAGCTTATGAACAAAAGTAGGCCCTTTTCGCCTCGCCACAACACATCCGGACAGACCCTAACAGGACTTTAACACGTTCATTATCAAGCATTAACAGATGCAAAAAGGCCTTAACATATTCATCCGCTGTAGCTGCCAATCATCCTTTGTTTTGGCCTACCGTCGTCCACGCCTTAACATCCGGACCGATGGACCATTAAATCTACGCCATCCACTTCCCGCCCCTACCCTACTAAAGACCTAGGCACTATAATGATGGCTGATCAACAAGTCGGGTCAGTCTCAGGCCAAGACACAAAAAAAGTCCTGATGTAAACACCAGGACTTTTCAGGATTCTCTGGCCACCGACCAAGGTCAGTGCCAGCACTAGGCTTTCAGCAGATTACTTAACAGTGATCTTCTGGGTCATGCGACCAAATTGGCCTTCGAGGGCGACAGTGTAAACACCAGAAGTCAAAGCAGCTTTGATGTTGGCAACTTGTGTTTCTGTACCGTTAACAGCGAAGCTGCTGGTATAGGCAACACGACCAAGGACATCAAGGACGCTTACTTTAACAGTTTGGCTACCAAGGTTGGCAACTGATACACTTAGCTCATCACCAGCTGATGATGGGTTAGGATAGACAACCATTGCTGCTTTGGTGTTGATACCATTAGCAATAGAGGTTGGTGTACCAAGACCATAAGTAAGGACGAAACGACCAGCTGCTGTGCTAGCAGGATTGCTGCTGCTGATGGCAAAGCTATAGTTGGTGCCTTGTGTTACTGGAGTCAGGGTGTTGGTCATGTTGTCTTTCAGATAGATCTGAGCAGACGGGTCAACACCTTGGAAACCACCGAAGGTCAAGTTGTAGGTGCCAGAAGAACGGGCATATACAGACAGGACTAGGTCTTCGGAAGTAGCAGTCATTTCTGGCATGCTATTGATGCTCATGCTAGAACCAACAACCGGAACGGTAGCAAGGCTCAAGATAGAACCAGCCATTTTGGCTGCGTCAAACTGACGATCATAACCACGGGTAGCAGTTGGGCGGAAAGCAACAACAGCTTCGTCAGAGGCAGTAACACCAGCACCAGACAGATTGATACGGAACAAGCTAACAGCACCTGAACGTAGGAATGATGTAGTTGAGTTGGTTGACTTATGAGTCTCTTGGAAGTTAACTGAAGCACCTGGAGCGTTAGCACGCACGAAGAAGCCAGCACTAGAAGGGATGACAGCAGTCTGACCATTAGCACCAACACCAGCGACGAACGAACCATAGTTGCCAGTAGCGGCATTCCAGGTCCAGATAGCGTCATCTACGTTTGTAGAGCTAGCACTTACAGCAGTCCAGTCAATAGCCGAAGGATATGGGTTACCAATCAAGTTAAATCCGTTCGGTTCAGCGCCAGAGTAAGCACAACCACCAGCACAATAGTCTAGCAAGGTTGGGAAGCTACCGATGTGTGGCAAACCAGTCACGGTATAGGTGCTTGTTTTGTCAGCCAAACCAGGGATGTGGAACTGATTCAGGAACCACATACGGGTTGATTTACCAGCAGTCATAGGATAAGTACCACCACCAAGGGTTTCCCATCCGTTGCTAGCCATTGAGGTAGAAATCGGATTGTATTTCCAGACGTTGGCATAATACCACAGGCCATTGGTCCAGAGGACGCTGTCATAACGCAGCCACAGACGACCGTTACCAGCATATTGAGAGAACATGCTGTTCATGGTTTGGTTCTGGATTGGGCTAGCCACTTGGTGGTAAGCGCCAGAAGTCAAAGCACTGGCTGGTGATACGAAACGATCAACAGTGATGTTACCGATGTAAGCGCTAAGACCATCAACAGTAGCTAGGTTAGCTGTCTTGGTTGAAGTACTCAAGAGTGTAACTGTTCCGTTGTTGGTGAACACAGCCTCGCTGTTGAGTTTAAGCTCTTCAGCGATTTCCAACTTGGTGTTTGCAGTTGTTGCAACAGTACCAGAGATAGCTAGTTTGTTAAAACGTTTGCTGTTACCACTACGGGTATTGAGGGTCGATCCTGCACCACCATCGATAGTCGTACCTAGCGGTGCGCCGTTATCGATAAATTGAGAGGCAGACTCAAGCTCGACATTACCATTGACTACAAGGCCAGTACCAGCGGCACTAGCAAGTGTCAATGACTTGCCAACCCATACACGTAGGCTTTTGCAAGATGCCAGTGCGCCGCTAACAACTGGGTTAGAAACACCGGCATACGCCTCGATATTTACGGTTGTGGCAGCAGTAGGCACAGTGCCTGAGCACCAGTTATTGCCGTCAAACCAATCGTTGGTAGAGCCCAACCAAAGGCCACCAGTACCGCAGTCATAGATCTGGATATCGTGGACAGAGATGTCACGACCAGTGAATATGCTACCTTTTTTGGCGTCAAGCGCAATACGGAGGTTAGGGGCAGCAGCAGCACTTGGGAGGTTGATCTTAACGACCCTCCAACCAGTACCGGTGTTGGTCCTTGCATAGTTGCTATGGAAATTGTAGCTCAAGCCACCATCAGTAGAGAACATAATGCGCAAGGAGTCAGGCTCTGCGTTGTTGTCCTGAGACATGTAGAATTGCAGAACAGGGAAGGCTGCATTTGGCGAGGTAAGGCATGGCAACTGAACACGTGCAGTAGCACCTGAGCTCGAGTTATTGAAGATGGTAGTCGTCAAGACACCGGCTCCTGTCAACGGGACTAGGTTTGGTGAACCTTGTTGGTTAGAGAAGTTCCAGTTAAGACCACCAGAAAGCGGGAAACGGTCCAGAACGTGGTTGCTATTAACCGTACCTGTTGGCGTGAACCCAATGTTGATCGGGTAGGTGCTGAGGCGAGAAACAACAAACGGACGTGCTGGTGTGCTGTTGTTATCAGTAACCAGATCGTTTGCCCAAGTAACAGTAGCAGATGCAGTATAGCTACCGTTCGAGAACAGTTGAGCTGGGGTGACAACACCAATTTGGAAGTCTTGGAAGGCATCTTTAGCAAGGGTACCAGTAGATACAACCAACGAATAGTTGTAAGCACCGCCAGATGTTGTTACAACACCATTGATTGTCATTGGCTCAGCGCTAAAGTCAGCTGTGTTGTTACCTGCGTTGGTGACACGTACCGTAAACGGAGTAGCAGCAGTGAAACAACCTGCAGCTTCAGGACTTGTGACCATAGAGGCAACAAGATCATCAGAAGCACGAAGACGTGGCTCGATCAAGAAACGGAACGGGCTGTTAGATACACCAAAATCTGTCCAAGCACCAGTGCTGGTAAACGGACTGCGCGAATAGAAAGCATCCGAACGCGGTGGAGCTTCGCTTTGGTAAGAGAACGATACGTTGGTTGTACCTGGCTGACGAACTCCGATAAAGAAGTTGCCATTGACGGTAATTGCAGGAGAAATATCCTTGGTATCAAAACCAGTAGCCGCAGTGACTGAGGTATAGCTCGGCGAGGTGTAAAGAAGCGTTCCTGGCGAACCCGGATTAGTTGTATTGTCATCTGCGTAGATTACAATATGGTAAGCAATACCGCCGGTTGAGCTAAAATAAACCCGTGCTTGGTTGATCTCTGAAGTAGAGCTGCACAAGAATTTTGCTACGAAGTCACCTGTGGCACCGTTGTAGCCAACGCCTCCAGCTGAAACTGGGTTAGTAGCTGGCGGCACACGATAGCCTAGGCTATAGGTAACCACTGACAAATCTTGGTTCATGCTCCGCGAATCGTTAGCAGGAACATCATCCGCAGGTAGCGACACTGTAAGAGTCTGGCTACCAGATGTTGTTGTGATATCGCTTGCGTCGATGGCTGGGAAAGAAACCATGGTTGACGCACCTGCTAGCAACGAAGGAATGACTGCAGTCCTAGTGACCGTATTGGCACCAGTAATGTTGAGCGTGACAGTCACGTTGGTGGCATCAAAAACACCTACGTTTTTGACATTGGCCTGCACTACATGCGGGAAGGCATAAGGATAAGGAATCTTACCCAGAGAGTAAACCTGTACAACAGTAAGATCGTTCGGGAAGGCAGAACCTTCGTGAGCACCAATGTAAGGAGGAGTACCACGGGTAACACCAGAGAAATCAGTGTTCAAACCGGTG
>CANHWS010000060.1 GCA_947464365.1 Cytophagaceae bacterium
GATGGTGGTTTTGCCATGGCTACCTGCAATCACGATCCGCTGCTTGTTAAGGGACTGCTGATAAACATACTCTGGGTAGCTATAGACCTTGAGGCCGAGGGACTGGGCATGCAATAGCTCGGGGTTGTCTGCTTTGGCATGCATACCAAGGATAACAGCTTCAGTTTCAGACGTGATGCGCTCAGGAAACCAACCCATAGGCTCAGGGTATAGTCCTTTGGCTTTTAGTCGATCCGCAGATGGATTAAAGATCTCGTCGTCAGAGCCCGTAACATGATAACCTTTGGATGACAAAGCGATCGCCAAGTTGTGCATGGCAGCTCCACCTATCGCTATAAAGTGGATATGGCCTTTTGATTCTGTCACGTGGGTGGGGGTGGTGATAATTAGATGAAAGGAAGGTCATTTGGCATAAGCTCGCTTTGCCAGTAGCCGTCAGAAGTTTAGGCTGGACTTTTAGTTTGGTGCCAAGGAGGTACGTACCACAACGAAGATTGTGCAGCACCAACAGGCATAACTGCAAATTTACTAATTTTATCCTACCGACCCAATTACGTCCACACCACCTATACCTGTGCAAAATTTACCGAATTTCACCATAGAACTGGTTGTAAACCTAATAGCACAACAAGTTGTATATCAACCTGATATGAGCACAGACAAGCTTACTGCTAGTGGCAAAAAAACAATGCTGGCCTAACTTGTTGACTTTGAGGCTACAGCAAAAAGTTTGCAACTCAGATAAGCTCGTTAAGCAACTATCGATCAGACAAAGGCTTATATTTGTTACCCCCGAACGCGAGACTGACCTATGGACAACCAAATTACGCCCTTCACTAAAAGCCCTGTCCGGAGTCGCAATTTTGGTGGGCCACCAACAGTTGGCTTTGCCAAAATGCCACCACAGGCTCTAGATATAGAGGAGGCAGTTTTGGGTGCAATTCTGCTGCAAAAGGAGGCTATTTTTGATGTGATGGAGTTTCTGAAGCCCGAAAGTTTCTACAAGGAGGCCCATCAGCACATTTTTGCCGCCATGCTTGTCCTGATTAATCGTCATGACCCTATCGACTTCATGACGGTGACCATGGAGCTTAGGCGCCAAGGCGCTATGGAAATTGTTGGTGGACCAAGCTATCTCACTGGGCTAACCAACCGCTTGACTTCTGGAAGCAACGTCATAGTCCATGCGCGCTATGTGCAGGAGATGGCCATCAAACGCCAGTTGATCCAGGTTAGCAGCTCCATCGAAAAGAATGCCTACGAGGACACCAGTGATGTATTCGAACTGTTAGACGATAGCGAACAGAAGCTGTTTGAGATCCTAGACAGCAACATCAAACGAAACTATATGCCGATTAACGAGGTGCTAGAGCAAGCCCTCGCCGATCTGGAAAAACGTAAAGAACAAAAGGATGGCCTGACTGGGATTCCATCTGGCTTTAGCCGACTAGATGCCATGACGGCAGGCTGGCAGAAGGGTGCCTTGATCATCATCGCTGCTAGGCCTGGTATGGGTAAGACGGCCTTTATCCTGAGTGCCAGTCGCAATGCAGCCGTGGACTTTGGCAAAGCGGTCGCTATATTCTCTCTGGAAATGCCTGCTGTTGACTTAGCAACCCGCCTAATGAGTAGCGAGGCATCCATCGAGAGCGAAAAGCTTAAGACAGGTAAGATGCTAGACCATGAGTGGGGCCAGCTTACCTCTAAAATCAGCAAACTATCGTCTGCCCCTATTTTTATTGACGATACCTCGGCCCTCAATGTGCTAGAGCTTAGGGCCAAATGCCGCAGGCTCAAATCTCAGGGCAAGCTCGATATTGTCATTATTGATTATTTGCAGCTGATGAGTGGTGGCAACCCCAATGCACCCAAAGGTGGCAACCGTGAGCAGGAGATTGCCTATATCTCTAGGTCGCTCAAACAAATGGCGAAGGAGCTCGAAGTGCCCGTAATTGCGCTATCACAGCTCAGCCGGGATGTTGAAAAACGCGGCAGCGACAAAACCCCACAGCTGTCGGATTTGCGCGAATCTGGCTCTCTAGAGCAAGATGCCGATATGGTTATTTTCCTCTATCGGCCAGAGTATTATGGCATCAACGAGGACGAGAATGGCAACTCTTTGCAGGGTGTGGGCAAGGTAATCATCAGCAAACACCGTGCAGGTAGTACTGGGACAATCGACCTGAGGTTTATCGGTGCCTATACCAAATTTACTGATCTGGACGACTTCAATGGCAACTTTGGAGGTGGATATACCCCCCCTGGCCCAGCAGGTGGAGCCCCAGGTGGTGGTGGCGCGGGAGGTTTCGGCGGTGGATTCCCGGGCTCTCAGGAACGTGGGATTCCGTCAGAGTTTTCATCTGGCTTCAATGGTGGGGCCGGTCAGGGAAATGGCTCGATGATCGTCAAGTCTGGCCTCAAGAACAACAAGAATAATGGTGATGGTGGCAACGGAGCCAACCCGATCAACCCGCTAGACAATGTGCCGTTTTAGTACTTGATCTCTCTGTTTTGAAAGCGCTAATTGCTGCATTATTAGTGGTAACTGGTGCTCATAAGTCACCATCCTTTTAATCCATCTCAGCCCTAACATTGGCCAAGGCACGCTGTAACTCAAGGTAGGTTTTGGTATTGCCAGTCGTTTGGGCTAGCTCCATACCAGTTTCTAACAATGATTGGGCCAGGGCATAATCCTCCGCATCGTGCGCTAGGCTTGCGGCAGTGTAGTAGGCCGGTAAATAATCAGGGTGCTCTGTCCTGAGCTGGTCCAATAACAGTAGGGCGGTGGCTGGATCCTGCCGGCTGAGCTCTACCGCATAGGCATAATGATTAAACGGATCAGCAGGGTCTTCCTGGATAAACTGGGCCAATTGCGTCAAGATGCTGCTCATACTTCGTTGGTTTTTGTTTAGGAGGCTATTTACCGATAGGGTAGTGACAAGCCAAAATGCTGGGTTGTGGTAGCAAAGGTGCAAGATATTTTTTTGGTTTATGGAGCATTGCCTCTACCTTTGAGCCATAATTGGTGCTCATAATGTCCTCGTGATCTTTTGAGCTTAATAGGGAATCTGGTGCGAAACCAGAACTGTGCCCGCAACTGTAAGTTCCGCAACAGCCCCCTCAATTGCCGTCTTCGCCATGCGATGGATTGGCAAACCCACTGGCCAGAATATGACTGGGAAGGGGAGGGTAGGCTAGGAGCAAGTCAGGAAACCTGCCCATTATGCTTTGCCCACATTACCTCCGGGCCCAGAGGTAGGCGACCTATATGACAGTCACAACTCGGGTTAATAGTGCCGGGATGTGCTTTTGTATCCTTAGCCCACTTTTTTGTCTGGTTTGTGTGACGTGGTTAACCCTATGGTTCAACCTTCGTTTTGTCCTTTGCGGGGCAGACAACAAACTCCACCTAATGAACAAGTTTATTTTTTCGTTGCTGATCCTATCGGTCAGCCTGCTTTCTGCAAACACTAAGCTAAAAGCCCAAGTCACAGCCCCTAAGATCGTCGTTGTTAATGGCGGCAGATTTGAGTTTTCGCCACCGTTTGCTGATTTCGTTACAGTAGGTGTTTATGATCGTGCTACAAGGACCTATCAACTGATCGACACCATTAACGACCAATCCGTCCAGGATGTGATTACGTTCGGGAAGGGTAGTATCTACGTCGCTTACGTCCTGAGCCAGACAACCCTCACCGCCTACAACCTAAATACTGGGCAAATGATCGCACAGCGAACTGGCCTTTTGGGTGGAAGTAAACTCGGTTTTGTAGATCAAGAAAACTTCAGCAGCCTGATCGTCACGCGCGGTTTCGGCACACCAGCAGGAGATCCCTACGTGCTGATCCTCAATCAAAACAACCTCAATACTGTTGCCTCCATTACAGGCATAAGTGACGAGTGTGGTCATGTCGTGACGCGTGGGACTAAGGCATATGTCTCGGTACCGGGTAATTTTATGTCAACCTCTGGAAACATTGCCGTCATTGATCTGCTGACTAATAGGCTGGAGCAGGAAATTCAACTAGGAACCAAGGGCAAAGGCATCGAGCGTATTTTTTACAAAGAGGATGCGATTGTTTCGGTTAACAATGGTGGGTACCAAAGCCCTAGGGGTACTTTGTCAGTCTTGTTCCTAGATCAGCAGACCCCAAGGATGGATACCACTTTTGATTTCCCCATTGCCAATGCAGCAGGCATTGTAGGTAACAACCTTTATGCACGACTTACTCATACTGATGGTATCGGCAGTTTTGATCTAGCACGTGGCCAGATTCAGGATTCGCTACTGATCAAACGCAGTTTTGCAATCGCCCGAGTTGATAGCAGCAACCAGTCCATCATCCTGACGGATGCTAACTATAGCACCCCTGGTAAAGCTAGGATCTACAACCTGCAAGGGCTAGCTGTGGATAGCTTCAATGTTGGCGTGTCGCCCGAAGCGGTTGCTGTGGCCTACTTCAATGCCTCAACCACCTTATTGTCTGGCACTTCAGAGCTCGATTCTAAGTTGGTTGCCTTTCCCAATCCTGCAAACGAAACACTTTATGTTAAATATGGTCAGCTAATCGATGGATCAGACTCGTTAGGCTATAAGCTGTATAATAACCTTGGTCAGGTGGTTTTAGTGGTCGAGCCAAATTCCGCCACTAGCCAAGTTTCAGTTCAGCACCTGCCATCCGGTACCTATTACTTAAGGTTAGATCAGGCGGCTGGGGCGCTACAGGTTGTTATTCAGCACTAGAGATCTCCTTAATGTCAGGCTAAGCGATAGCCAAGTTTGATTTTGGTTTCGTTTGACTCAGTACCAAGCATAAGGCCAGCCGCAACCAAACATCGCGGTTGGCCTTTTTTGATTGATCGAATACCCAACCGAATATTGTGGTATGTTTGTTTCATAATTTATATTATGTTAAATTAAAGTAACGGAAGGTAAATAACTCTTCTAACACAGGTCAGTCATTTGAGGGAATGTGGGGGGGCTAGGTGATTCGGAACCCTGCCAGAAACAACAATGCCAACAGCTGGGAGGCCATTGGCATTGTGTTGGTTAGGGCTTTAGGTCGGACTATTTCTTATCCGATTCCTTTTGCTTTTTCTCAATCTCCTTGAGGACTCCCTCCATACGTTTGAAGTTAGGCTCATCCTTGAGGCGGCCATAGATTTGTAGTAAGGCGTTTGCAGCTTGCTCATCATCCGATTTGGCTACCAAGGCTTGCTCAAAGTAGATTTTCGCCTCCTTAAATAAGTTGTCAGACTTGGTGATAAACTGCTTGATCTTAGGGTTTGGGGCCAGTTTAGGATTTTTATTCCGAAGCCTTACGTCCTTGTTTTGGAGTTCGTCAGCACTGTCGAGGATGGCCTTAGAACGGTTGAAGATGATAGCACCTGCATCATAGGCATAAGTGCTATTCTTAGGGTCAATGGTGCTAGCTTTTTTGTAAAGCTCCAGCGCAGTCATTTTGGCTGTAAACGAAGCTTGAGCTTTCCCTTCCTTCTCGAGGTTGCGGCTTTCTTGGTTATACAAGCTGCCCATCAGATATACCCATTGACCATTCGTCGGTTCGGCATCGATAAGTTCCTGCAGTTTAGGACGCGCTTCGTTGTACTTCTCTGCATCCATCAAGTCCTTGAGCTGTACACGGATAAGGCTGGGCTCTTTAGGAAATTTCTGGCGTGCACGTACAACAAATGCCTGTAAACCTTCTTGGTTTTCTTTCTCCTGATAGATCTGCGCAACGGTGATGTAAGAGCTCAGCTTAGAGGTTTTGCCAGTTGCTTGTTCTTCAACTTTGATGACATTCTCAGCAGCGATTGGGTCTTGCAATCGGTAGGCACAGGTCATTGAGTTGTTGTAGCAATTGGTATCCTTAGGCCTGATTTCTGCAGCCTTCATGAAGTGGTTGTAAGAACTCATGAAGTTATCCTTCTGGAAAGCCTCAGCACCAGAGTTGAACAACAAGACGTAAATGTTGTCCTTGGATTTGACAACAAGCTCGGTGTACTCCTTGCTTCTTTCCTTTTGCTCTAGCAACAGGACTTTGCCGAATGAGCTATGGGTAACCAAGGCTGCAGAGTCCCCACCCAAAGCCTTGAACTTAGGGTCTTTACTGTTGGCTAGGTCATAATAGATCTGACCACGGGTGTACCAAAATTTTGGCTTCAGGAGCTCTTCGTCTCGTTTGCGCCCAAGGTCAATGTTGAGTTTGGCTTTGTCAAGGTCGCCAGCACGCTGGGCCAAAATGGCGTTCGAGAGCACATTGCCGCTCTGGGCCACTAGTTGCTGACTAAGGCTGCAACCCAGAAGGGTCATGAGGCCTAGTTTGGCAAATGATCTCAGTTTCATGAGGTTTTATGTGGGGTATTATGGGTTTGGGTCTCTGGTTCAGTAATATGGAAGGCCAAATAGTAAGGTAGGGGTGCAATGTAAATAAGGCAACCACTACCCTTCTATCAGCTTGGTTTGCTATTCTTCTGTTGGTACTGTGTCGGTATCAGCTGTAGATGTTTCAGCACCAAGGTCTGTATCCCCTTCGGTGGTCGAATCTTGCAAGGCTTCGGCAGCGGAATTAAGCTCTGCTTGGGCAGCAGCGGCTTCAAGCGAGGCTAGTTCTTCCTCTTCGCCATTCTCAATTCTTGCAATGCTTGTGATCTGGTCACCTTCGCGCAAGTTGATCAGCCGCACACCTTGGGTGGCGCGGCCCATCACACGTAATTCGGCAACTGACATCCTGATTGTGGTGCCTGACTTGTTGATGATCATCAACTGATCCTTGTCAGTGACGTCAACAATGGCCACCAATGGTCCTGTTTTGTCTGTTATCTGGAGGGTTTTGACACCTTTGCCACCACGGTTAGTGATGCGGTAGTCATCAATATTCGAGCGTTTGCCGTATCCTTTATCACTGACAACAAGCAGTTCACGCTGGTTGTCCTCAAGGCAGACCATACCGACAACATAGTCGTCTCCGGTATCATCAAGGCGAACGCCAGTCACACCAGAGGCAGTCGCACCCATTGGGCGGACACCACTTTCGTTAAACCTAACGCAAAGGCCACTACGTTTGGCAAGCATCACTTCAGCATTGCCACTCGTGAGCTTGGCATCTAGCAGCTGATCGCCTTCACGGATCGTGATGGCGCGTTTGCCATTGACGTTGAGTTTGGCGTATGCCTTCAGGGTGGTTTTCTTGATGATGCCCTGGACGGTGCACAACATTACAAAGGTATTCTCGGTATAATCGTCATCCCTCAGGTTACGGACCGGGAGTACAGCTCTGATTTTGTCGTCTTTGTCTAGCTTGGTCAGGACGTTCTGGATCGGACGACCTTTGCTGATTTTGCTGCCTTCTGGCAGGCTATATACCTTGATATCAAATACTTGACCCCGTTCAGTGAAGATCAGGAGCGAACTGTGCATACCGGCAACAAAAAGGTGCTCAGTAAAGTCACTTTCCTTGGTCGAAGCCGCTTTGCTACCTACCCCACCCCTAGTCTGGGTCCGGAACTCAACCAAAGGTGTACGCTTTATATAACCTTCGTGTGAGATCGTGATGGCCATATCATCATCAGCAATGATGTCCTCGATGTTGATGTCATCGCTAGCATGGATGATCTGGGTACGGCGTTCGTCGCCGAAGCGATCACGGATTTCTTGAAGCTCAGCCTTGATAATAAGGTACTGGCGTGGGACATTAGACAAGATGTCTTTCAGGTCGGTGATCAACTCCATGATCTCCTTGTACTCCTGCATGATCTTGTCACGCTCCAGACCTGTGAGCCTTTGAAGACGCATCTCGAGGATTGCCTTGCTCTGGATCTCACTGAGGCCAAACCTGGCCATAAGCTCCGTTTTGGCAATCTCAGGGTCACGGCTCGCACGGATAAGGGCGATTACTTCGTCCAGGTTATCCAGCGCAATAATATAACCCTCTAAGATATGGGCACGTTTTTCAGCCTCTTTCAGCTCATACTTTGTCCTCCTGACGATAACATCAATCCTGTGATCAACAAAATGTTTAATCAGGTCCTTGAGATTCAGCATCACTGGGCGCCCTTTAACAAGGGCCACGTTATTGACGCTGAATGATGACTGGAGGGCACTGTATTTATAAAGGTTGTTCAGGACAACTTGGGCATTGGCGTCCTTCTTGAGGTCAAATACAACCCGGATACCATCACGGTCAGACTCGTCACGCAGATCAGAAATGCCTTCTATGATCTTATCGTTGATCATGGCTCCGATCTTTTCGATCATCGAGGCCTTATTGACCATGTAAGGCACGTCGCTAAATACGATCTGCTCCTTACCTGTTTTGGTGGATTCGAATGTAGCATTAGCGCGCACCACGATACGGCCACGGCCAGTTTCGAGTGCTGCTTTTATGCCACTATAGCCATAGATAGTACCTGCCGTCGGGAAATCCGGTCCCTTGACGAAGTGCATCAGTTCGCCGATCGTGATTTCGTTGTTGTCGATATAGGCAACAATACCGTCAATGACCTCACGCAAGTTGTGCGGAGCCATGTTGGTAGCCATCCCGACCGCAATGCCACTTGTGCCGTTGACCAAGAGGTTTGGCAACTTGGCCGGAAGGACAGTAGGCTCATTAAGCGAGTCATCGAAGTTAGGTTGGAAGTCAACCGTCTCTTTGTAGATGTCTCCCAGCATTTCGTCTGCTATACGTTTGAGGCGAGCCTCCGTATAACGCATCGCAGCTGGTGAGTCACCATCGATGGAACCAAAGTTACCTTGGCCATCCACCAATGGGTATCGCAAGGACCAAGGTTGGGCCATACGTACCATCGCATCATAAACGGACGAGTCACCATGCGGGTGATACTTACCCATGACCTCACCGACTATACGGGCACTTTTCTTGTAGGCTTTATTATAGCTAACGCCTAGTTCCTCCATGCCGAACAATACACGGCGGTGTACTGGCTTGAGTCCGTCACGGACGTCTGGGAGGGCTCGGCTCACGATAACCGACATAGAATAATCTATGTAGGCACCGCGCATTTCATCTTCTATCGTGATCGGAACGATCTGTTGGTTTTCCATGCTCAACGGTCAGGACAAAGGCTTTGGCAAGTTTGCACAACCCCTTGTTTCTAAAACACGGCAATTTAGGAAATTAACGGCAAATGGGCTAATGCTGGGCGGTTTTCTGGTCAGGATTGTATTGAAAACGGAGCAATACTTCTTCCGCCAGTTTGCTAAAGTCTGTCTTTAGTTAACTATCCAGCTTGCCAACCTTGCAGTGATTTGAGGACCAGCTACATAGGAACGGCTGCCAACATCAAGATGTGCCTTAGCAACAAAGAAATCGGTAGCTTCCTCTCAATCTCAATTAACATTCTCCGTAAAGACAGAAGCACCTACGCAAAAAGCAACCAAGCCTAGACGAGAAGACTACAATGGTGTCTTCCCAACGAGGTATTGCCTCATTTTTTTAGCTTCAGCATTGGCTCTTTGCTATCCTACTGAAAAGTAAAACAGCCAAAAATTATCTCCAATAGTAGCCTCAGTGTGTACAAGGATCATCAGGTGTCCCAATCATATTCCTTACCTTTGGGGCCTACACCAATACTACTACTACCTAGCATTTATCAATGATCAGCGAAACCATTCTGGTAACAGGAGCATGTGGCCAACTTGGCACCGAGATTGTTACCGAACTCCGCAAACGATATGGCAGTTCCTCTGTCATTGCAACAGACGTTGTCCGACCAACACACCAAGGCTTGCTGGATGGCCCTTTTGAGTTGCTTGACATCACGAATCAAGCTCAGCTAGTTGCCCTCCTTTCTAAGTACAGAGTCACCCAGCTTTATCATTTGGCCGCCATTCTATCCGCCAAAGGGGAGCAAGACCCAAAACTAGCTTGGCATGTCAACTTCACCGGATACATAGCTGTGCTAGATGCTGCAGTGGCCTATGGTAAGATAGCTAAGCTCTACTTCCCGTCCTCAATTGCAGTGTTTGGCAACGACACGCCAAAGCAAAACACCCCACAACAGACTGTTACAGATGCTAACACGGTCTATGGCATCAGCAAATTTGCTGGTGAGCGGTTTTCAGCATACTACTACAAACATCATGGGCTCGATATCAGGAGCCTTAGGTATCCGGGTATCATCAGCCACAGCACCATGCCTGGCGGAGGTACGACCGACTACGCAGTACATATATACCACGAGGCGGTGCTTAAAGGTAGGTACACCAGCTTTTTGTCTGCTGACACCTATCTGCCGATGATGTACATGCCAGATGCACTAAAAGCCACATTTGCATTGATGGATGCTGAAGCTATCCAGATAACGGAGCGGGGAAGCTATAATCTTGGCGCAATGAGTTTCTGCCCTGAGGATGTTGCGAAAGCTATTCGGGTACATATCCCTGAGTTCGAAATCGACTACGCACCTGACAGCCGACAACAGATAGCCGACACTTGGCCACAAAGCATTGACGACAGCGTCGCTAGGGCAGATTGGGGCTGGAAACCTGACTATGATCTATCTGCTATGACTGCTGACATGCTTCATCATGTGCGTGAGCGCTATTTGGTCACTGTCTAGTGGTCAAACTAGATGGCCTGTGGCCTAGTGCAATTAAGATAATGTGGATGATTTTCGGGATTTTGTGGCACTGCACTACCCTATCATCCATTTTGTTTCGGCCATCAAGACCTGCGCACAATATTAACTATACCAAACCCTGACTAATCCCAGACCAATCCTTCGGGATTTTATCAATGTTATATAAAACCCACGAGCAAGCCCTAGCAACCCTTAAGGCACGCAACACTGCTGCTTTGGCAGGTGGTGGTGCTCCTCGCATCGCTTCCCAACACAAAAAAGGAAAACTCACCGCTCGCGAACGTGTTGAGCTTTTGTGTGACCCAGGTTCGTTTGAAGAAATTGGGAGACTAGTCGTCCACCGCTGCCGAGACTTCGGCATGGAGGACGAAACCTACCCTGGGGACGGTGTAGTCACAGGTTATGGCACCGTTAACGGTCGGCTTATTTATGTTTTTGCACAGGACTTCACTGTATTTGGTGGAGCCTTGTCTGAAACCAATGCCGAAAAAATCGTTAAAATTCTGGACCTAGCCATCAAAAATGGCGCCCCTGTTATTGGCCTTAAGGACAGTGGTGGTGCTCGGATTCAGGAGGGTGTGGCGAGCCTTGCTGGCTATGCCGATATCTTCTATCGGAATGTGCAGGCTAGTGGCGTGATCCCACAAATATCTGCCATTATGGGTCCATGTGCTGGTGGGGCTGTTTACTCCCCCGCCTTGACTGACTTTATCCTGATGGTGGAGCAAAGCAGTTACATGTTTATCACAGGGCCAAATGTGGTCAAGACGGTAACGCAAGAAGAGGTATCCTTCGAGGAGCTTGGTGGCGCCAGCACCCATGCCAGCAAAAGCGGTGTCGCCCACTTGACTGCTCCAGACGAAGTGAGCTGCATCGAGGATATTAAACGCCTCTTGTACTTCCTGCCCCAAAACTGCGAGGAAGAGTCCCCACATTACGCCTACGAAGCTCCCAACTCTGAACTACGCCCTGGTCTTGCCCAACTGGTGCCCGAAAATCCGAATCAGCCCTACAACATGATCGAAGTCATCGAAGGGATTGTGGATGAAGGTTCCTTCTTTGAGCTCAACAAGGATTTTGCGCCGAATATTGTGGTCGGTTTTGCAACACTTGGTGGCAAATCTATCGGCATAGTGGGCAACCAACCAGCTGTGTTGGCAGGTGTGCTAGATATTAATAGTAGCCGTAAGGCAGCCCGATTTGTGCGTACCTGTGATGTCTATAACGTCCCGTTGCTTGTGCTCGTAGATGTCCCTGGTTTCATGCCTGGCACTGACCAAGAGTGGCACGGCGTTATCACCCACGGAGCCAAACTGCTTTATGCCTTTTCAGAAGCAACAGTTCCCCGTATTACGGTCATCACCCGTAAGGCTTATGGCGGTGCTTATGACGTCATGAACTCCAAACACATCGGTGCTGATCTTAATTATGCTTGGCCCAATGCCGAGATTGCAGTTATGGGTGCTATGGGTGCTGCTGAGATCATCTTCAAGAAAGAGATCGCGAGCGCACCAGACCCCAAAGCCAAGTTGGACGAAAAGGTCGAGGAGTTTACTGACCTCTTTGCCAACCCATACCTCGCAGCACAGCGTGGCTATATTGATGAGGTTATCCTGCCAGAGCAAACCCGCGAGAAACTTATCAAGGCCTTTACAATGCTCAAAAACAAAGTGGTTAAGAACCCGAAACGCAAACACGGTAATATCCCACTCTAGGGTTACCATTTGTAAACGAATCAAAATTACCCATAGCCACTTACCAAGCACTTGCTTTGTAGGTGGCTTTTTTTGCATATTGTGGTCCCCATGTTCTGATCATGGGATCCTATGCCGCATAAACGTAAAGGCGACCATTGCCTAAACTGTTCCCATCCGCTTAGTACCGACATTAACTTTTGCCCCAATTGCGGACAGGAGAACGACAACCGCAATGTTTCGGTCTGGGTATTGGCAGCCGATTTTATAGAGGAGACAATCGGGGTAGACTCCAAACTATTGCGGAGCCTTGTTCCCTTTCTGCTCCAACCCGGCAAGCTCACAGTGGCCTTCATCACTGGGCAACGTAAGCTCTATGTCCCGCCACTCCGGATGTACTTGGTATTGAGCGTAGTGTATTTCCTGTTCTTCAGTCTTACCCTAGACTCAATTACAGAGGAGCTGGATTCTATAGAAGAAACTAGTCAGGCTAAAAGTGATAGCCTTGTGGCAGATAGTGCTAAATCAAAAGATAGCCTGAGTGGAAAACCGCTTAAGATAACAATTGGCTCTAAAGGGTTTGGTCTATCTGGTTCCTATTCACTAGCCGATAGTGGTTCGGAGGAGGCTGTAACGCTTCTGGAAAAGGTTGGACGAAGTGCCCAAGCAGACACCGAAAAAATCAGGGACCAGATAATCTCAATCTCAGACCTCAAGTCCTCTAAAGTCTCCGACACCACCATCGCCCGGCAGTTGGGCCTGGATACAACTACTATTTGGCTCAAGATTATCAAACAAGGACGGCGCTTCGCAGCCGACAAAACTGCAGCTGCGAAGGAGCTGATTCGGTTTGCTGGTGAGAATGCAAGCATCGCTGGCTTCTTGATGATACCGCTCTTGGCCTTGTTTCTAAAGCTAATTTACCTCAGCCGAAGGATCAAATACATTGCCCATGTGGTACATGTGCTGCATCTTCAAAGTTTTCTAGTCTTCATTGCTACTCTCAACACTATACTCGATTATTACGTCTTTCAGAATTCCGGAAGTTGGTGGCAAGGGATAACAGAATTCTTGATGTTCGCAGCGGTTGTTATCTACCACATTGTTTCTTGCCGACGGGTGTATGGCCAGGGCTGGGCTAAAACTCTAGTCAAAAACGTGCTTTATGCGGCCTATTTCGTTGCCTTACTCTCGTTCACAGTTGTGGGTTTACTCGTGATTAGCTTTGTATTGTTCTAGCAGTGGTCCAAAACCAATCTCCTATTCCTATAACTTCTTATGCCTCATAAACGAAAAGGAATCCGCTGCTTAAACTGCCAAGAGCCCTTAACAGCGCGAGACAACTTTTGCAACATCTGTGGGCAGGAAAATGACAACCGCAACGTTTCGTTCTGGGAGTTGATTACGGACTTTATTGAGGAAAATCTTGGTATTGACTCGAAGCTATTGCGCAGCCTCGTTCCTTTTTTATTACGTCCTGGCAAGCTTACCCAATCTTTTATCAGTGGGCAACGGAAACTATATGTGCCTCCGCTGAGGCTATACCTAGTTTGCAGCCTCTTGTGTTTTGTCTTGTTTTCGTTTTCGACCAATCGGGAAAACGCCATAATCCAGTCCGTAGATGACGAAC
>CANHWS010000061.1 GCA_947464365.1 Cytophagaceae bacterium
TCGTCGCACCATTCCCAATCGTTCGCACACCCATCAAAAGTCCATTTGGTGCTACCGTTAACATCATCCCAGCCCCAGTAACCCCCGCAGTAACAGCCTCTGGTTCACTTTCGTTTTGCGCAGGTGGTAGCGTTTGGCTGAAGGCAAGTGGTGGTCCTTCGGGCAGCTACATCTGGAGCAATGGCGCCAGCACCGACTCCATAAGGGTTACCGTTTCAGGTACATATTCGGTAAGGTCTGGTAGTGGGGCTTGCATTTCGGTGCCAAGCCAAGCCATAACAGTCTCCGTTTCGTCACGACCTTTGCCTGTAAATATTACTACTGGTGGGCCCACAGCAATCTGCAATGGAGATAGCGTTTTACTATCAGCACCAGCGGGTTATGCCCAATACCTTTGGTCCAACGGAGCGACAACACAGGCAATCCATGCCAAATCAGCTGGCCACTATTGGGTAACGGTTGCCAATGTCAATGGTTGTTTCAGCGATACTCTAGGTGGATTTCAAGCCTCTGGTTTGACGGTCTATCCTGCTGGGGCCACCGTCCAGGACAGTATCTACCTATTTCTAAATCCGAACCTGACTTGTCCTAGCCCTGCTAGCGCCAGCAGCTTGGCAACCAGTACTTTAGTTCGGCTTCATAGTGGGATTACCATTGGTGGCAACCAATGGCAAAGCGTCATAGCTGCCAATGATGTTGCAACCGAGCCCCAAACCCGCTTTAGCCAGTCAGGTGCTTGGTGGACCAAGTCATTGGTGCCAGCTTCGTATTATAACAGCGCTGCTGCTACAGCAATCAACTTTGTACTGGCTGGTGGCCCAACAGCAGCCTCCGCTTTTGACAAAGAAGGCAAAGTTTTGGCAGCTAACTGCCCAGACTTTAGACTGGACTTCCCCGTACAGTTGACACCTGCTGCCAGCCCTTTTGCAGTTGATGTTAGCATAGCACCTCCTGCGGCCGCGCCTATCGTATCGGCCGTTGGTCCACTCACATTCTGTCAAGGTGGTCGAGTTGTTTTATATGCAAGTGGTGCACCTGCGGGTTCTTACCGCTGGTCTGACGGCTCTGGCCTTGATAGTTTGGTGGTGACAACATCAGGTAGTTATGATGTTCGTTCATTCCTTGGCGCATGTACCTCACTGACATCGGCTGCTACTGTAGTTAATGTTACACCTGGGGGAGTTGTTGCGCCTTCCGTAGCCGCCAATGGCCCTACCACATTCTGCGCCGGAGGTAGCGTTGTGCTCGAAGCAGCGACCTTGCCTACTGGTCAAAAGTATCGTTGGAGCACAGGTGATACAACGCAGTCGATCGTTGTTACACGTTCTGGATCCTATACGGTTGTTTCGATTGATGGGGCCTGTGCTTCTAGCAACTCAACTCCAATTACTGTTTCGGTCACAGCTAAGCCATTGCCAGCCATCGTAACTGCCAGTGGAGCCACCAATTTCTGCGCTGGCGATAGTGTAAGGCTCAGTGCACCTGCTGGTTTCGCCCAATACCTTTGGTCGAATGGTGCCACAACCCAAAACATTACGGTGCGCAGCTCTGGCCGATATACAGTTCGTGTGGCAAATGCCAATGGATGTTTATCAGACACCTTAAATGGATTCAACAAGGTGGGTGCTATTTGGGTGTACCCCGGCAATGCAACTGACCAAGACTCTGTTTATCTTTTTGTCAACCCGAACCGCACTTGCCCATCACCAACGGTGAATGCAGGGGTTTCACTGGTAGGCGCCAATCTCATTAGGCTACATAGTGGTGCCACTGTCAATGGTCAAAACTGGTCTAACCTAGTATCAACTACCGATGTAGCTGTTGAGCCAAGCACTCGTTTTGAGCCTTATGGAAATTGGTTTGTCAAGCGCATAGCACCGAGGTCTTACTATGGTGTTGCGGCTGTTAGTAGTATCTCTGGCCTCAACTTTGTGCTCAATGGCGGTGCTCCTGCCAATGGATGGTTCGAAAAAGAAGGTAAAGATGAGTCTGCCAACTGTGGTGATTTCTTTGTTGCCCTACCAGTGCCGAACATCCCAGCCGCAAGTCCGTTCGGAGTTGATGTGGTTGTCCAGCCACAGCCAAGCACTCCTAGTATTACTTTTACTGGTCCTACTACTTTCTGTTACGGCCAATCAATCACCTTGCGTGCCACTGGTAGCACCCCTGGTAGTTATATCTGGTCTGATACTTCTACGGCTGATACACTTTTGGTAACCATGGGTGGCAACTATACAGTTCGTTCTGTTTCGGGCACCTGCTCGTCGCCTGCTTCTTCTGCTGTTAGAATCACGGTAACGGAGTCAGCAGGTATCACGATCATGGCCATGGGCAACACCAATTTTTGTAATGGTGATAGCGTAGTCCTGATGGCTGATAACATCCTGCCAACCCAAACGTATCGTTGGTCCAACGGAGCTACTACTCGCTCGATCACAGCAAAAGCTACTGCCAACTACAGCGTACGCGTGTTTGATAATGGTTGTGGATCTGCTGCCAGCAATGCGGTTGCGGTGGTCGCAGCTGCCAAACCACTACCAGTGATGGTCACAGCTGCAGGGCCGACCTCCATTTGCGTTGGTGATAGCGTTAGCCTTAGTGCACCAACTGGCTATAACAACTATCTCTGGAGCAATGGTGCCACTACCCGGACCATCCAGGCCAAAATGGCTGGTAACTATACCGTCCGAGTAGGTTACAATGCTTCTTGCCTCAGCGACACCCTTGGTGGGAGGTCCATTTCTGGCGTTCGTATCCACCCAACTGGTGCAACGGCCAATGATTCGGTTTACTTGTTTGTAACCCCAAGCCTGACCTGCCCACTGCCTGCTGCTAATGCTGCACAGAGTCTTGCTACTGCCAACTTGGTACGTCTGCATAGCGGTGCAACAGTCGGTACTAACAACTGGCAGAATGTTGTCAGCACCACAGACGTTGCCCTAGAGCCTCAAACCCGCTTCGCCCAAGTGGGGGGTATGTGGGTAAAGGCCATCAAGCCATCTAGCTTCTACAACCTTACTGGTATCACAGGTCTGAACTTTGTGCTAACTGGCGGACCTCGTGTTGGTGGCTGGTTTGAACGCGAAGGTAAGGTAGAGCCTGGTTGTGGCGATTTTGGGGTCACTTTCCCAATCCTGTCGGACAGTGCCCGAAGTCCTTTTGGTGTGACAGTAACCTTCAACCCAACACCTTCCCAGCCTTCGATTGCGGTTAGTGGGCCAACCACGTTCTGCAATGGAAATCGTGTCATCCTTCGGGCATCTGGTGGTGCGACAGGCAGCTATGTTTGGTCAAACGGTGCTGTCAGTGATAGCATCATTGCCACTGTATCTGGCACCTATTCTGTTCGTTCTGCAACTGGGGCTTGCTCTTCAGTAGTATCGTCACCTGTTGTTGTCAGCGTGACCGCTTCCCCAGCGCCTAACGTTATTGCAACAGGCGACACAACCTTCTGCGCTGGTCGGATGGTGGCCCTTACCACCGATTCTGTCGCTGGAGCTCGTTACCAATGGAGTAATGGTGATACCACACGTACCATCAGGGCTAAGGTTTCTGGTCGGTATGCTGTCCGTTTGGTTAACAATGGTTGTGTTTCTGCCTACAGTGATAGCGTGACAGTAAATGTGTTGTCACGTCCATTACCAGTTCCAGTTAGTGCCTTAGGTTCTACCACTGTCTGTGCAGGCGACTCTGTTCGTCTAATTGCCCCTTCCGGCTACAGCACCTACCTCTGGAGCAATGGCGCCACTAGTCAACAGATTGATGTGAAGGCCTCGGGCCACTATACCGTTAGGGTAGGCAACGCCAATGGTTGTATCAGCGACACACTTGCTGGCTTTAACCTCAGTGGTGTTACTGTTTATCCTGCTGGTGCCACAGCAGAAGACTCGATCTATCTATTCCTTGATCCTCGCCTCACGTGTCCTCTCCCTGGTGCAAACAACAGCCTTAGTGCAGCTAACATTGCCCGTTTGCATAGTGGCATCAACAAGAACGGCACCCGTTGGTCTAACGTCGTCAACACCACTGTTGTTGCTGACGAACCACGGACTCGCTTTGCTGCACTAGGCAACTGGTGGGCTAAGGCCTTGCGTCCACGTAGCTACTACGCCGCGGCCGATACAGACCGAATCTCTGAGCTTTGTTTTGTGCTGAATGGCGGTGCTCCTGTGGCTGGCTGGTTCGAGCGCGAGGGCAAAGTCCAGCCCGGATGTTCTGACTTCTTCGTTCCGCTCCCAGTACCGACAACTACCATGGCTAGCCCATTCGGCGTAACAGTGACGGTACGTCCTGTGCCGACAGAGCCGGTAATTTCGCCTGCCGGAACGGTAGCGGTCTGCTCCAATAGTAGCTTGATCCTTGATGCAGGTGCAATTGCAGGTGCTCGTTATCGCTGGTCAAATGGTGATACCACCCAAACCACTAGGGTCCGCACAGTAGGCAATTATACTGTTTCGGTCATCATTGGCGGTTGTACCTCATTGGTTTCCAGACCAGTTTCAGTTGGTGTCACGGCTGCGCCTAATGCTGTAGCCACTGTCCGGAACGATACCTTGTTTGCAACCCCAGCTGGAGCCAGCTACCAATGGCTGACCGCCCAAGGACTACCTATTTTGGGTGCAAATACACAAACTTATAAACCAAGTGTTAGTGGTGGTTACCAGGTTATTGTGACCCGCGGTAGTTGTGCTGATACCTCCGCCGTGGTGCAACTTGTGAATTTGGCCAACTTTGGCAGCCAGCCACAATTGATTAGTCTGTATCCTAACCCAGCGTCTGGCCTTGTACACATCATAGGTAGTGCCTCGGTGTGGGAAACTGCTAAGGAGGTCTTGGTCTATAATGTCCTGGGTCGTCGGGTTCTATTAGCCCCAGCTTTGCCTGATTCTGATGGTCATCTGATTATTTCTCTCGAAGGCTTGGCAGCTGGTACCTACCAGATCCAGATCCCAGGCACTGGTTTCAGCCGTAAGCTGGTTGTCCAGTAGCCAATCAAGTATTTTTGATCAAAAGGGGCTGATATCCATCAGTCCCTTTTTTTTGGCCTCAGCTAGTGACATTTTTGCACTATGAGGTATGGATTACAGCTCAGCTATGCAGGCACCAATTATGTCGGTTGGCAACGACAGCCCAATGGGGTAGGGGTACAGCAGGTGTTGGAAGAGGCCTTGCAAACTTTGTTACGCCTCCCAATAGAGGTGGTAGCAGCTGGCAGGACCGACGCCGGCGTCCATGCCCGGATGCAAGTTGTACACTTTGAGCTACCCCAGACCAATGAGCATGGGCAGATCCTCCTTGACTTGATCGCTGACCATAAGTTTGTATTCAAGCTAAACTCGGTTTTGCCTAGGGCAATTGCCATCCAGCGCGTTTGGCAGGCAGCCGATGACTTTCATGCTCGTTACAATGCCGTATATAGGGCTTATCAGTACCACTTACATCAGCTTAAGTCCCCATTTCTGGATCATGCAAGTTGGTTTATGCCTCGCCCATTAGACTTTACCCTTATGAATCAGGCGGCCTCCATGCTGCTGACGCACACTAATTTTGAGTGTTTTAGCAAGGTCCATACCGAGGTCAACAACTTTAGGTGCACCATCACGTTAGCTCAATGGAGGCCAGACACCACAACCCCAGGGGCTTTTGTATTTGACATTAGGGCCAATCGGTTTTTAAGAGGTATGGTGCGTGCTGTAGTTGGTACTTTGGTTGAGGTCGGACTGCATAAAATGACATTGGATGAGTTCGGGCAGGTGTTGACCAGCAATGATCGAGGCCTAGCAGGTAGCGCTGCGCCCCCTTACGGACTTTATTTGTCAGATATAGGGTACTGATTGTCAATGATATAGGCAAATGTAGCTGATCAAGCCTTGTCTCATTTTGATTGATTACGGATATTGGCAACATTATTGCAAGTGGATTTGTAATTAATCAGGTTGGCTATTTGATATCTTCCACTTTTTTATTAAGGCCCTCCATCCATTAACACATGAAAACCATCAAATTATCAGTTCTCATCCTGAGTATGCTAGTGGCTTTGGCCAGCTGCACCAAGGAGCCTTGCCCATGCGAAGAAGAAGTAGTTGCCCTCAACAAGCAACAGACCGAAACATCGCAACAGTTGGCAACCAGCATGGCGAGCATGGACAGCGTCATGGCCTCGTTCGAACAGATCGACGCCCTCAAAACAGAGTTTGCGGATGCCAAATCTAAGAATGACACCCTACGCATCTCTGAGATCACCACCCTGATCCAACAGAAATTTGAAGCTAGCGACAAACGTCTGACAGAGTTGGACGGCAAGTTGTCTAAGTCGAACAAAAAAGTGTCCGCCTTACGCAAGGTTGTTGCCAACCTCAAGGTCCAGCTAACTGAGGCTCGTGCGTCTGTTACAATGTTAGAGGTCAAGGTTGCTGAACTTAACAGCACAGTTGAGACCCAAAATCAAACTATCCAACAAAAGGAAAATGAAATTGGCGAAACTAAAGGCGAAAACACCGCCCTTAACGTCACCCTGCGAGAAACCCAACGCAAAGCCTTCCTTGACAAAGGCCAAGCCTTCATCGAGGCTGGCAAGCAAGCAGAAGCTGCTGGCGATGAGTTGAGCGGATTTGTGAACGGTAGGAAGAAAAAAGCCCAATACAAAATTGCTGCTGAGCAATACCAAAAGGCAGTTGATCACCTTGGTAATATCCCTGGTGGCCTTGGTGGTTTCTCGGACGACAACAACGAGCGTAAAGACTTCAACGACAAGCTGACCGAGGCCAAAACGTTGCAAACCCAAGTGGCTAATAAACTTAAGTAGGCCACCAAATCGTGCCTGATCAGCTATCCTGCTATCGGGTTCGTGGTTAACCTGAGAGATTTCAAACCCACTCTTGTACAACCTCTGGTTGTCCAAGGGTGGGTTTGGTTAATTATAGTGTGCCTGGTCTACTTTGTACTTATCGGCTTTTGTCTCATAAACCTAGCGTTCAGATTATGGACGCCAGTTTTCAGAACACTCCAATCATCCTGCAACTCAGAGACTATAAAACAAAAAATCCTGACCTTGTGAGTCAGGATTTTTGTGGTAGTACCCAGAGCCGGGGTCGAACCGGCATGCCAGTGAAGGCACAGGTGTTTGAGACCAGCGCGTCTACCAATTCCGCCATCTGGGCCTTTCTTTCTGTTGAAAGGACTGCAAAAGTAGGGGTTTGTAGCGTTAAAACAAGAGGTTTGGCGTTTTTGCCAGGAAAAAGTTTTTCTGAGCCTACTAAACCCAGTATCTACCAACGGTATCACTCCTTAAAGGGCAAACTATTAGAGCTTCGGCCCAAAGGATAGGTCACCAGCATCGCCGAGTCCAGGGATTATGTAGGAATGGTCATTTAGCTCAGCATCGACGTCACCAACCCAAAGCTCGGCTTCTGGCAAGTGTTGCGCTAGGTAGTCTAGGCCAGCTTGGGCCGCAATTGCTGCAACGATAAGGACACGGCTTGGTTTACCATATTGCAGCAAGGATTGGTAAGATTGCACTAAAGACTTCCCCGTTGCAATCATTGGGTCGAGTAGGATCAGGACACGACCATCCAGCGAAGGGCTGGCGATATAGTCTAGGGCAATGTCAAAGCTGTTATCAGACTTATGCGCTCCACGATAGGCCCCTATAAAGGCGGTATCAGCCTTGTCAAAGACCTGCAAAAACCCTTGGTAGAGCGGCAGACTGGCCCTCATTACTGTCACCAGCACTGGTTGACTTACCAAGGTGCGGACTTGTTTGGTGCCCAGAGGGGTCTGGACCGCTACTTGGTGGTAGTCCAGCGATTTGCTGACCTCCATTCCAAAGGCCATGCCAAGACGCTCCAGATTATGCCTGAACCTCATCCTATCTTGTTGCACCTGCAGGTCACGGAGTTCTGCAAGGTAGGTGGCACCAATATGGTCTTGTTGGGTCAGGATGTACATAAGGCGTTGAAAATGAGGTAGGAATCTAGTGAACTGGAATGGAAACTATGGGCCCCAACTTGTTTGGAAATTGGACCTTCAAAGGTCAAATATAGTGGCTGAAGAGGCCTATTGGCATGTGCTAGGAATCCATAGAGGCTGTATTTTTTTATCCCCTAGTGTTTTGGGGGTCTATATTTGTAGCTTCAACAAGGTGCCTTGTCGTCAATTGACGATCAAGCCACAATATCCGAACGCTTCGAACTATGAATTTTATTGAGGGCCAGTGGCAAATCCAGGGGCAGGTCTTGACGGATCTTGCAGCTCAGTACGGTACGCCGCTTTACGTTTATGATGCTGACAAGATCGTCAGCCAGTATCAGGCACTTTACAATGCTTTTGCTCCCCTCAAAGTCAAGCTCAAATACGCCACAAAAGCGCTCAATAACCTCGCGATCATCAAGTTGCTGCATGCACAGGGTGCGGGCCTTGATGCCGTTTCGATCCAAGAAGCTGAATTAGGCCTTCTTGCTGGTGTACCGGCAGGTCAGATATTATTCACCCCTAACTGTGTTGCCTTTGCAGAGATCGAACAAGCGGTCTCGATGGGCCTAGTCGTCAACATCGATAGTATTGCCTTCCTTGAGCAATTCGGCCAGCGATATGGTAGCAGTGTTCCTTGCTGCATAAGGCTCAATCCCCACATCGTTGCTGGTGGCAATGCCAAAATCCAGACCGGGCACATTGACAGCAAGTTTGGCATCTCGATCCTCCAGATGCGCCATATCCTGAAAGTGGTCCAGAACTATGACCTCCAGATCACGGGCCTTCATGTCCATACAGGTTCTGATTTCCTTAACTCAGACGTTTTCCTACAAGGGGCTGAGTTAATCTTCGAGGCTGCTAGTAATTTCCGTAACCTCCAGTTTCTGGACTTCGGTTCTGGTTTCAAGGTTGCCTACAAGGAGGGTGACATCGTTACCGATACCGAGGAACTAGGGCAAAAGATGGTGCAAGTTTTTCAGGCTTTCTGCCAAGAATATGGCCGTGAACTTGAGATTTGGTTTGAGCCTGGCAAGTTTTTGGTCAGTGAGTCAGGTGTCCTGCTCGCTAAAACCAATGTCGTCAAAACGACCCCATCTACTGTCTTTGTCGGGATCGACACAGGCCTCAACCACCTGATCCGGCCAATGATGTATGATGCCTACCACACGATCGTTAACCTGAGCAACCCAGAGGCTGTCCAGCGGATCTATAGCATAGTTGGCTACATCTGCGAGACAGATACTTTTGGGTCTGACCGAAAACTCAACGAAGTGCGCGAAGGTGACATCATCGGGATATTAAATGCTGGTGCTTATGGTTTTAGCATGTCCAGCAACTATAATAGCCGTCTGAAGCCTGCCGAGATTTTAATCTATAACGGGAGGCCACATCTGATTCGCCGCCGTGAGGTGCTAGCGGATCTGTTGGCCACCCAACTAGATTTTGAGCCAACCAACCAACTTAAAAATGAGGTAGCGGAGGCTTAGGGTCTGTTAGCACTCCACCTGACCTTTTTTATGCCTCCCGATTTTACTACGCTGAACTATGTTACGCCATCTACTGATCAAGAACTACGCCCTCATCGAACATCTAGAGCTGCCTCTGGATGCTGGACTTAGTATTGTGACGGGCGAAACTGGCGCAGGTAAGTCTATCATGCTGGGCGCTATCGGTCTGTTGACAGGTGCTCGAGCCGATGGAAAAGCACTATGGGATCCCGCCCAAAAATGTGTAGTCGAAGGGATATTTGATGTGACAGATCTTGGACTGGAGGCTTTCTTTGATGAAAACGGCCTCGATTATGACCCCGAGACAGTCATCAGACGCGAGATAGCACCAAGTGGCAAGAGCAGGGCCTTTATCAATGATAGCCCTGCGACATTGGACATCCTGAAGGCAATTGGGGTCTTTTTGCTGGACATCCATTCCCAGCATGACAGCCTCCAACTAGGGTCGGCTCAATACCAACTATCTATTCTGGACAAACTAGCTGGTAACACCCATCTTCTGACTAGATACCAGGCTGATTATCGTAATTGGATAGCAGCACAACAGGCATTTGAGGATGTCAAAGCCACGGTGGAACGGGAAAAAGCCTCGTTGGACTACAATAAATTCCAGCTAGATCAGCTGCTGAACGCCAATCTCGTCATTGGTGAGGATCGTGAGGCGGAACAGGAACTAGCGGTACTTGACAATGCCGAAGAGCTTACCCAGCGCCTTGACACGGCTCTCACCGCCCTTGACAATGGAGAGGTAACAGTGGTTCAACTGCTTAAATCAGCCATTCAGTCCACCGAAAAGGTGGCCAGCATGATGCCTAAAGCAGCAGAGCTTGCCGAAAGATTATCTACCCTATTACCCGAAGTACGGGACATCGCAGCAGAGCTCGAGGTCCTTTTGCAACAAGTGGAACCAGATCCCAAACGTCAAGATTTACTCAATGAGCGTTTAATGACTTTGGCATCCCTTCAGAAGAAGCACTTAGTTGCTTCTGTTGATGAGCTTATCAGTCTGCGTGACGACCTGAAGCGAAAAGTCGCCATCACAGAAAATCAGGATGTCTTGTTGGCCGAGGCCGCTGAGCTTGCTAAGGCAGCCGAGGCAACCATGTTAGGATCAGCCACCATGTTGTCGGATTCACGCAAAGGCACTATCCCTGACTTCGAAAAGCAGTTAGCCGAGTCACTTGCCGCTGTTGCGCTTAGCCAAGCCTCTGTCAAGGTCGAACTGCAACGCACCAAACCTACCATGCTAGGGATGGATGGAGCTAAAATTCTGTTCACAGCCAATAAAGGCACCGCCCCGCGTGAGATCAGCCAGGTCGCTAGTGGCGGCGAGTTCAGCCGTCTCATGTTATGCATCAAGTACTTATTGGCTCAGCATACCCAGCTGCCTACCATCATCTTTGACGAAATCGACACAGGAATCTCTGGCGAGGTTGCCCTTCAGGTCGGGAAGATGGTCAAACAAATGTCTGCCAAACATCAAATGATGGTCATCACCCATCTTCCTCAAATGGCTGCACAAGGCAGTGTCCACCTATATGTTTATAAAGACCACTCCAGCCAAAAAACCATCAGCAGTATCAAACGACTGGATCATCAGCAACGGGTGGCCGAGTTAGCTCAAATGATGAGCGGAAGCACTACCTCGACTGCAGCACTTGAGTCAGCTCAAGAACTTCTATTGTCCGTAAACGTTTAGGCCCTTTTGTTCGTTTAGAATTGGGGACACCTTTCCAAGTATCCAAAACCATTGGGTATAGGATGCCAATTGCCGAAATTGCAGCCATATTTGTAGTTCGTAAATCCCGACCCCAAGGCATAGTTTTTAGCTGATTGCAGAGGGGCCTGTCTTAAAATCAGCCAGATTCTAATCTTGTTTTTTTGTTCCATTTCCGCGCGTGCAGAATCATTATCAAACATTAGGGCTAACGATGCACGCCACGACTGACGAAATCAAGTCGGCCTACAAGAAATTAGCGATGAAGTATCACCCTGACCGCAATCAGGGTAGCAAGTTTCATGAAGAGCATTTCAAGAAGATCCTGGAAGCCTACCAAATCCTGAGCGATAAGCACGAAAGGGACATGTATGACCTCAGGATGTTTTTTGAGGCAACAAAAAAGTCTGCCAGTCCGACCTCCAGTGGGCAAACTAGGCCAGCCACAGGCCCCCATGGAGACGTTTACGGCACTAGTAGCCGATATGCTAGGTCTCACGCCAACCAGCAGCGTGCCAGGGCCGAGCAACAAGCCTACGCCACTAGGCCTGCCGACACAACAACCAAGCCACAACCCAAGTGGTATAAACGTGCCCACTATGTAGTTGTCATGTTTTGGGGTGTGGCCTCAGTCGTGATGCTGCTTTATTGGTTTTATACCAGCTACCAACACGCCAATGCTGTTGAGTACCTCCGAAATGGAGATTATGAGGCTGCCTTAGAATCCGACCCTTACTTTGCTGATGCCTATGTTGCGGGTGCTAAAAAGTTCCTTTTAGACCAAGAGCCAGATTATGTCGGTTCTATCCGTTTTCTTACCAAAGCCATCAAGTACCAAGATGTGCCTGACTGGCAAACGTACAGCCTCCGTGCAGACTGTTATGCCAAAAAAAGGGACTATGACTTAGCTGTCAGTGATCTGGAGTTTGCGATTTCGCTCAAACAACACGAAGTTGACCTCAATTTACGGATGGCAGAGCTTTATGTTTTCGCCATCAAACAACCACAAAAGGCCCATCCATTTCTGGATACCGCTATACTTTTTGCAAAGCCCAATAGCCCAGAGCTATACAAAGCCATTTTTGCCCAAGGTTATGGTGCCATGATAGAAGGCGATATGCCTAAGGCCCTTACAGCTCTGAGCAAGGGGGCTGCGTTGCCACAAGCTGATGCGGAATTGTTTTACCTCCGAGGCCATGTCAACCACAGACTAGGCAATTTTGCAGAGTCTTGTCAGGACTGGAACAAGGCCAAAACTATGGGTAGCGAAGATGCCGCTATCCAGTTTGATGTGCGGCATTGCGCCTTTGTGTTGCTCCAGAAAGATCAGGACTTAGCAAAAGCAGGTCGTAAATAGCAACTTATTTTGAGCCTAAGGCTCGTTGATTTACCCTCTTTCGGAACCTTTATTGACATAGCCGTCCGGAGGGGTTACCTTTGTAACATACAATACACCAAATGACTTTAGCAGATAACTCCGTGCCCGATCGTGTTGGGATCATTAACTCCCTTGACCCACGAGTAAACCGCCTCGCTCTGCCCGATGCCCCTCATGTACATAACCCAGATGACAAGGCCCAGCTGGCAACCTACGAGGTCTTTCAGCAGATGAAGGCTGGCAAACCGTTTGAGCACGCTGGTATCGTCCATGCATCTGACCCTGATTTAGCCTGGATGTTTGGCAAGGAACAATTCTCGAGGCGTGGTGGCACGTGCGAAAGCATGTTTGTGGTCGCAACTGCCGACCTCACCGTTACTGACTATACCGAAGGTGGCGCTAACATCCTTGACATAATCAAGACACAAACAGCTGAGGTTTCCCAAAGGCAGGACACTGACCAACCCGCCACTACCTACGAGGTGTTCTACCTCAAGAAGCGTGGTAAACAACATTACCATGCTGGGCAAGTAACTGCCACTAGCCCTGCCGAGGCCCTCCGAATAGCAGCCACACAGTTACATGCAACTCCATGTCTGAACGCTTGGGTTGCCCCAACGACTGCTGTCTTGTTTTCGGATGCTGAAGACAAGGACATCTGGCTTACTCTGCCAGACAAAAAGTACCGTGATGCAATTGCCTACAGGTCGCAGGACAAAATCGATAGCTATAAACAACGGCAGGCAGCCATCTAAACTATTTTGGTCGAGCCAGCAATCGGTGCCATGGTAGCGGTAACCTCGTAAGTATCAATAATAGCCTGTCAGTCAACTGACTACATTTTTTGGCTTCTAGCAATTGATGGAACTTATTTGCCAGGCCATGATGCCCTAACGTTGCTGCCAGACGCAAGTGATACCTGACAAAAAAGGCAAGTGCCAACTGTTGTTCTGTGGTTTGACAATAAGACACTACCCATTGACAAAGTGCCAGGGTACTGATTAGCGTTGGGTTGTGCAGCCCATTTTTGGCCCTGACATATTGCCTAGATGTAGCCGAACCTGTCAACTTTCGCCGTAGAATAAGGCATTCATCTAGAAAATGAAAGTCATAACCACAGACTACAAACTTTAGGAAGATCGGTAGGTCCTCATAAACGTAACTCGTATCAAATCCGCCAACAGCAAGCCAAGTATCTGTACGGTACATCACGCTAGGGGCACAGATATGGTTATACTGAAGCAACATACTCAGCTGGTCTTGCGGGGCTGCTCGCCTAAGGTTCAAA
>CANHWS010000062.1 GCA_947464365.1 Cytophagaceae bacterium
CGAGTAGGATTTTTAGCATCATATTGTTGCGTATATGCCAACTCTGTTTGCACCTTTTCCGTTAAGTAGTTGATAGTGAAGTTAATATCTTGCGGAATTTGGCCTTTTTGTATCGAAATTGAGGGGTTTGCCTCTGATCGCCTATCAAACGACTCTATTAGTTTTTCTATAATTGGTCCATAGGCATTCATCAAATGTTGGTGGCCGTTCTGGTTTTGCGTGAGCACTTGATATACGCTGGTTTGGGCAAAGAAGTGGTCAACAGTTGATGACGTTCTATAGGACGATTTTTGAAGAAATGAATTCAGGATTCCCCCTTTTGGTCCAGTATGGTACTGCTCCATTGCTTTGTCAAATAGTAGCCGGCATCCATCTAATATCTTTTTGACTCGGCGTCGCTCTATGTAGCCAATGGCTTGATAGACCCCCAACCCAACAAGGCCGAACAAAACGACACCTACTAGCTGCTTCCAATCCTCCATAGTCCTAATAACCAGACCTGTCTAAAAGTGTGGTTGCCAAAGATAGGGTAACATCCAAACATTTCCCAATACTTATCTGAACTCTGATTCCAGAAATAAGAACTAAACGGATTGATGGGATGGGCTTGTAAATACACCCTCGCTGTTTGGATGCCGCCAATGTGCACATGCGTTCACACGAATCCCATCAATCCCTCCAATCCGTTTAATCCCAGTTCAGACAAACACATACAAATCCTACTTCCAACCACCGCCAAGGGCCCGATACAACAATACACTGGCATGCAGTTGTTTCTGTTTGGTTTCCAATAGCTCAAAGCGGGATTCAAGGGCATCACGCTGGGTTAGCAGGACTTCCATATAATCCGCACGGGCCGAAGAGAATAGGTCTTTGGAGATGTTCACAGATCGTGTCAGGGCATCCACTTCTTGCTGTTTGTTCTGGTAGCTTTGGCCAAGGTTCCGGAGGTTGCTGATCTGGTTGGCAACCTCGATATAGGCATTGAGCAAGGTTTTCTGGTAGTCATACAGGGCCTGAATCTGCCGTGCGTTAGCGTTAGCATACTGCGCTTTGATGGCATTTCGGTTGAAGAGCGGACCAGTGAGCTCGCCCAAGAGGCCGTATGCTAGGGATTGTGGTGTACTGAGTAGAAAGGCCGGATTAAAAGCCTCTAATCCTGCCATTGCGGTGATGCGCAGCGATGGGTAGAAGTTGGCCCTCGCGGCTTGGACGTCTAGTGCGTTGGCTGTCAGCATCAGTTCGGCCTTGCGGACGTCAGGCCGTAGCTCCAGTAGTTGTGCTGGCACACCCGTTACGAGACTATCAGGCACCAGCGTGGCAAATGAGGCAGCATTCCGGTTGATGGTTTGCGGGTACCGACCGACCAAATAGTTGATATGGTTGACCGTCTCGAGGATGGCCTGCTGGATGGCATACTGTTTGGCTTGGGTGTTATAGACCTGTGCTTCAAACCGACGGACAGCCAGCTCTGTGACACGTGAGGCCTCCTTTTCTGCTTTGACGGTAGCCAAGGCATTGGTCTGGATCTGGATATTCTGTTGCAAAACAGCCAGCTCGTTGTCTAGGGCCAATAGCTCATAATATGCCCCAGCAATTTCGGCAATCAGGTTCGTGACCATAAAGTTCCGCCCTTCGACAGAGGCCAGATAGCGACTAACAGCCGCCTTTTGGGCATTTCGGAGCTTGTGCCAGATGTCAATTTCCCAGCTTGCGTAGGGGCCGATCAGGAAATTCGGTAGGGGGTCTGGGGTTTCGGTACCTGGTTTGATTTCGTTGGCGGCCTCGCTGGCACCATTGCGGGTATACCGGCCGGGTTTCTCAAGCCCAGCAGAGGCCCCAATGCCAACAAAGGGTAGGTATTCGCCTTTGCGGGCACGGGCTTCGTTGCGGGCGATCTCGATTTCCTGCAGCGCGATATTAAGCTCTTGGTTATGCACCAATGCCGTATCAATCAGAGCCGTTAGGTAGGGGTCCCTAAAGATCAATTTGGCACTGGACGCAGCACTATTGCCAGTCATCTGGGCCTTGTTGGTATATTGGTTGGGCAGCGTTTGGCGCGCTGGTATGGTGGCAAGGTGCGGAATGCTGCAGGATGCCAATAGGCAACAAAAGCCCATCATTAGAACCCATGTATGGCATCGGGCCCTTAAGGCGGGATGAATCAATTGACTATTCATCATATTTGACATCTTCGGTTAGTGGTTGTTCGTGTTCGTCTCGGATGAGCTGACGGCCTTCGGCAAGTTTGCCGAATAAATAATATAACCCTGGCACGATGATGAGGCCGAAAATGGTGCCGAATAGCATGCCACCAAGTGCAGCCGAGCCAATGGTGCGGTTACCGATGGCGCCTGGGCCTGTCGCCCGCACCAGCGGAATCAACCCTGCGATAAAGGCAAAGGAGGTCATCAGAATAGGACGAAAACGTGCCTTGGCGCCTTCCATAGCTGCGTCCAGCACGGATAGACCCTGGTGGTGCCGCTGGATCGCAAACTCGACAATCAGGACTGCATTTTTGCCTAGCAGACCTACCAACATCACCAACCCTAGCTGGGCATAGATGTCATTGGCTAGGCCCATCACCTTAAGCATCAGGAAGGACCCGAAGATCCCCGCAGGCAAGGACAGCACCACGGCAAGGGGCAGGATAAAGCTTTCGTACTGGGCGGCCAGCACCAAGTACACAAACCCGAGCACAACCAAGAAGATAAACAAGGCCTCGTTGCCCCTACCTACCTCATCCTTCGAAAGGCCTCCCCAGTCGATGGCATAGCCACGGGGCAAGGTTTTGTCGGCTACCTCCTTGATGGCTGCAATCGCCTCGCCACTGCTATAGCCAGCTGCTGGTGATCCTTGGATAGAAGCCGTGGTGTACATATTATAACGGTTGATCTCGTTAGCCCCTTGGGACTTCTTGATCCGCATAAAGGCCGAAAAGGGCACCATATCGCCATATTCGTTCTTGACATAGAGGTTCATGATGTCCTCTGGCAGGCGGCGGTACTCGGGCGATGCTTGCACAAATACCTTGAAAAACCGCTGGAACTTGATGAAGCCGAGCTCATACGTACTACCGATCAGGATCGAGAGGGTATTCATGGCCTTGCCGATCGACACACCTTTTTGCATCGCGAGGTCGTTGTCGATCTCGAGCTCATATTGTGGGTAGTTGGCACTATAGAACGAGAACAGACCATTAAGCTCAGGCCGTTTCTTGAGCTCCTTGAGATACTCGTCCCGGACTTGCTCAAGGCGTTTGTAGTCACCCGTGTTGGTTTTGTCCAGCAGTTGGGCCGTGAACCCACCAGCGGCACCATAACCCGGCACGGCAGGCGGATCAAAAAACTCGATGTTAGCCCCTGGGATTTCAGCAGCCTTTTTCTCAAGCTCGTGCATGACCTCTCGCACAGTTTGTTTGCGGTCATCCCATGGTTTGAGGTTGATTAGGCAGGTACCAGCATTCGATCCGCGCCCCTCGGTCAGGACCTCATAGCCAGCCAAGGCAGATACCGATTTGATACCCTCGATTTCTTCTGCCAGCTTTTGCAGGTGTTTCGTGACGTCGTTTGTCCGCTCTAGCGTAGTGCCCGGCGGGGTCTGGATGATGGCATAGATCATACCCTGATCCTCGCTCGGGATAAAGCCAGATGGCAGACTACTTTGGGTGAACCAGATACCCGCACAGAATCCGCCCAGAAGCACAAAGGTCACCACCCGCCTATTGACGATGAGCTTGAGCAGCCCCATGTACTTATTGGTGGTGGCGTCAAAGGCTAGGTTGAACTTGTCCAGCGCCCAGTTGATGGGGGTCTTTTTGCGTGGCTGGCCATGGGTGTTTTTCAGGATCATGGCGCAGAGCACAGGGGTCAGCGTCAAGGCCACGATACCAGACAAGACTATGGAAGAAGCCATCGTGATCGCAAACTGCCGATAGAACACGCCCACCGGACCTGTCATGAATGCCACAGGTACAAAGACAGCAGTCATCAGGGCTGTGATGGCCACAACAGCCCCACTGATTTCGCCCAGCACTTTCCGGACTGCCTGATATGGACTTAGGTGCTCCTCAGCCATTTTGGCGTGGACAGCCTCCACAACCACAATTGCATCATCGACCACAATACCGATTGCCAAAACCAGCGCAAATAGCGTGATCATGTTGATCGTCAGGCCGAAGAGCTGCATAAACATGAAGGCACCAACCAATGACACCGGCACGGCCAACGTCGGGATCAGCGTGCTGCGCCAGTCGCCCAGGAAGATGAAGACCACCAAGGCTACCAGCAAAAAGGCCTCTAGCAGCGTATGGATAACCTTGTCGATCGAGGCATCCAGAAAGTTGGATACATCATAGCTGATCTCATAGTCCATACCGGGCGGAAAGCTGGTGGCTTTCATTTCGTCCAGCTTGGTCTTGACGTTCTTGATGACGTCGCTGGCGTTGCTACCATAAGTCTGTTTCAGGACGATAGCCGCTGACGGGAAGCCATTGAGGTTGGAGTAGATGTCATAATACTCACTCCCGAGCTCGACATTGGCCACCTCCTTGAGGCGCAGGATTTCGCCATTGGGGTTGGAGCGCAGGATGACGTTATCATACTCTGCCTTCTCGTTAAACCGCCCTTTGTAGGATAGCACATACTCTAATGATTCAGACCGTTTGCCATCACTACGGCCAATACGGCCAGGTGAGCCGATTACACTTTGGTCACTAAGGGCCTCCATGATCTCTTCGGCAGAGATGTTATAGGCCCGCATACGGTCGGGTTTGAGCCAGATACGCATGGCATACTGACGGCTACCCAAGATGTTGGCTTGGCCGATGCCTGTGATGCGTTGCAGTTCAGGCAGCATATTGACCCCAGCGAAGTTGAACAGAAACTTCATGTCCGCATTTTTGTCCTTGCTATAGAGGTTGACGTACATCAACATATTCGGTTGGATGCGGTTGACGATGATGCCCTCGCGCTGGACTAGGACTGGCAACCTGTTGATCACCTGCGCGATACGGGTATTGATGTTGACAACGGCTTGGTCTGGGTCGGTGCCTAGGTTAAACACCACCTGGATGTTGGCTTCGCCTGCACTGGTGGCATCGGAGGTCATGTATTTCATGCCGGGGACGCCGTTTACGGCCTGCTCCATCGGGATCAGGACAGACTCGGTCAGGACCTTAGCACTAGCACCTGGGTAGGATGCCTTAACAATCACCATCGGAGGTGATATGTTCGGAAACTGGGAGATTGGCAGACCATTGATGGCCAGTATCCCCATAAAGATGATGACAAGTGAGACCGTAATGGCCAACACTGGTCTATGTATAAAGACGGAAAACATAGGGCCTGGTCGTTATTCGGTATAAACCTTAAGGGTGGGCAACACTTGTTTGGGCCCAATGTAACGGGACATGATCTTGTCCTTATCCCGCACCTTCTGGAGGCCTTCCAGCAGGATTTTGTCCGTATCCGCCAGTCCAGACTTGACGATGTAGAGGTCAGGCAGCTCTGCCGCTATCGTGATTTCGCGCGAGTGGGCTACGTTGTCCTTGTCCACCACATAGACAAATTTTTTGTCCAAGATCTCAAAGGTGGCCTTTTGTGGGATGATCAGCGCATTGTCATACGGGATACTCATCTGGACACTTCCCGTTTCGCCATGGCGCAATAGCCCTTCGGGGTTCGGGAAGGCAGCCCTGAACGCAATATTACCCGTCTGGTTGTTGAAGTCCGCCTCGATGGTCTCGACCACACCACGGTGGTTAAACACCTTGTTATTGGCCATCAGCAACGTCACCTTGATGAGGCTATCGTGTTTGGTCACGGCCTTGTAGTTGAGGTACTCGGCCTCAGGCACATTGAAGTAAACCCACATGCGGCTGTTGTCAGACAGGTAGGTCAGCAAGTCCCCTTCGTTAACCAAACTCCCCGGCCGGACGTAATAATGGTCCATGATGCCGTCAAACGGGGCCTTGATGTGGGTGAAGGTCAGGTGGGCCTGGGCTAGGGAAACATTGGCCTTTGCTTTTTGGTATAGGGCCGATGCCTTGGCTAGCTCATAACTAGCGACGATGTTGCTGTCAGCCAGTCGTTTAGTGGTCAGGTACTCGATCTCCGAATAGCGTGACTCGGCCTGGGCTTTTTTGAGGTCTGCCTCATACAAGATGGGCATAATCTGGAACATCAGCTGGCCAGCCTTGACGTGTTTACCTTCGTCCACGTAGGCTTTTTGGAGGTATCCCTTCTCTAGGGCGCGCATCTCGATATGCTGGATGGCATGGATCTGGCTAACGTATTCGCGAGTTAGGCTTGTGTCATGTCGGTAGGGCGAGGTAACTAGGTAGGTAACCTTTTCGTGCTCTTCGGGTTTGTGGTCTGTGCAGCCCGTTAGACTTGTGCAGGCCATCAGAACTGAAATGGCAAGCAGGACCAGGTGCCTAAGGCTAAAAGCCCTAGTTGCTGACTGTGGTTTGTACATCATAATGTGGTTTATGGTTCGATCAGTGGCTGGCTGCGGTGGATGGGCCGACTCGACTTTTCGTGATGACCTGCTATTGTGCACGTCTAGGACTTAGAGTCCTTAGGGGTGCTGATGGTTTAGGGCAGGGCATGAAAACAAAAAAATTTATTTTAAGGTGATTTACCTCCGATCTGCTACCATTTATGGGTCGGTGCTGATGGATTATTTCTAGGGCAAAGGTAGCTAGGCTGCCCCCTGACGCAGTTAAATATTTATTAAACAAATAGCGGGTCAAATTAAAGTTGTTTAACCTATGGTCGATAAAATTAAATAATAGGATGAAGTGGGGATTAAAAGGGTAGAGCCTCAAGTTGCCATACACTAGGCATGCCCAGGCCATGGCGCCGAAACCAATGGGGCAAACTTTCGAAAACGGGCCTGTCAGCACTAGAAGGGCTGTGGTCGTTCTGGTCGCCCTCAGTCCTAGGGACGCAGCCTTGAGATGGACTGTGTTGACTTTACTGACTTCTGGTCCATGTTTCCGCTAAAGGACTAGTAGAAGTAAAGTCATTGATCAGCTTAGGATAAGCGTAAATGCTTAACTTGATATTGGAATTGATATGGTTTGGTTATTTGATCTCATTAGTCAGTTGATCAAACCCTGAATTTTTTGATCGGTAGTCTAATGGTATGTTTATTTAATTGAATTCCTGTTTTTGTCGCGGCCCATCAATCCGCCCATCAATTTGTTTTTATGTAACCAACTATAGCCTCAACACGGATGGATAGGCGCCGTCGTCCAGCCCAAAAACACCAAAACCACCCATTGCTAGGTGGTTTTGGCCAATGTAGATTATGATTAAATGAGTGCTTATGCCTCAACCAAGTGCTCAATGTTTTTGAAAGCCTCGCGTGGTTTGAGGTTCAGGATCTGGAACAGCTCGGCATCGGCCACTGTGCCAGGGTTTGGGGTCGTGAGTAGTTTGTCTCCTGCAAAGATGGAGTTGGCACCAGCTAAGAAACACAAGGCTTGCTCTTCTGTCGTCATCCGGACACGGCCAGCCGATAGGCGCACCATAGCTTTTGGCATGATGATACGTGCTGTTGCAATCATCCGGACCATATCCCAGACGGATACTTTAGGTTGGTCTTCTAGCGGCGTGCCTTCGATCGGCACAAGCGCATTAACCGGTACCGACTCAGGGTGAGCAGGCAGGGTCGCTAGGGTATGTAACATCCCGACACGGTCGCCTTGGCTTTCGCCCATCCCGATGATGCCACCGCTACAAACGGAAATACCCGACTTGCGGACGTGCTCTAGGGTGTTCAAACGATCGTCATAGGTGCGGGTCGTGATGATGTCATCATAGAACTCCTCGCTGGTATCAAGGTTGTGGTTATAGGCATAAAGACCAGCCTCATGCAGGCGTTTGGCTTGGTCTTCGGTCAGCATGCCGAGGGTGCAGCAGACCTCAAGGCCCATTCCGTTCACGCCCTTGACCATGTCGATGACTTTGTCGAAGTCCTTGTTGTCCCGCACTTCGCGCCATGCGGCACCCATACAGAACCTCGTGCTACCGCTGTCACGAGCCTCACGCGCACTGTCTAGTACGGTATCGACATCCAACAATTTATGGACTTTGACCTCCGTGTGGTAGCGGGCAGCCTGTGGGCAATAGGCGCAATCCTCGGGGCAGCCGCCAGTTTTGATGCTTAGCAAGGTGCAGACCTGAACCTCCGAGGCCGTATGATGCGCCCTGTGCACCGTCGCACCCTGATAGATGAGCTCCATCAGCGGTTGATTATAGATCTCGGCGATTTCTTGACGGGTCCAGTTGTTACGGATTTCCATAGTGTTAGTCTTTGTTGGATAAGATGGGGCGATGGGTGTGGTCGCCACAGCAGGATGATATATGGGATGTGGCAACTGCAGAAATTGTGCTGCCACTGCGTTTTATCGGATAAGAGGGGTAGCTCTCGAGTTGCTAGGCTTGGTCGCCGAAAAGCTAATTAAGCTTGTTTGGCGGTACGAACCAAAGGTAAGGCAGATTTTCGGATCGATGGGCCAAGTATCAAGGCAACAACAGAGTCCTCTGCGGTTGTATGCTGGTATTGCCACAAAACGACTACACCCTTAGATTTGACCTAAGGGTGCAGTCCTGAATGGTATTATATGCTATGCTGAACCTAGACTGCCTCTACAAGTAATGGTGTGGGGGCGCTGCTGAGGATCTCTTGGCTAGACTGGCTAGCGAACTTCTCGAAATTTTTGTTGAAGGCCTTGGCCAAGGTGTTGGCTGTTTCGTCATAAGCCTTGGCGTCAGACCAAGTCAACTTCGGATTCAGGATCTCGGTCGGTACACCTGGGCAACTTGCTGGCATCATGACACCAAAGACAGGGTGTGCCTCAAAGGTTACCTTGTCAAGGGCACCTTCCATAGCAGCGGTGATCAGGGCACGGGTATAAGGTAGGCTCATGCGTTTGCCAACGCCATAAGATCCACCAGACCAGCCTGTATTGACCAACCAGACTTGGGTGTTGTTTTCACGCATTTTTTGGCCTAATAGCTCGGCATAGACCGCTGGGTGTAGGGGCATGAACGGGGCGCCAAAGCAGGCCGAAAAGACCGTTTTAGGCTCGGTAATACCGACTTCAGTGCCAGCCACTTTTGCTGTGTACCCACTAATAAAGTGGAACATCGCTTGGCCAGGGCTCAGCTTGCTGATTGGTGGCAGGACGCCGTAGGCATCGCAGGTCAGGAAGAAGATGTTTTTCGGGATGCCACCAACACTACCTGGGGCAATTTGGTCGATGTAGTCGATCGGGTAAGAGACCCGGGTATTGTCTGTGACAGAGTTGTCCGCATAGTCCACGTGGCGGGTGCCAGCATGGTAGCGTGTGTTCTCGAGGATGGAGCCAAACTTGACCGCATTCCAGATCTCTGGTTCGTGTTTTTGGCTCAGGTTGATGACCTTGGCATAACAGCCTCCTTCGAAGTTGAAGATGCCATTGTCGCTCCAGCCATGCTCGTCGTCACCGACTAGGTGCCTGTTAGGGTCAGCGCTTAGGGTTGTTTTGCCTGTGCCGCTTAGGCCAAAGAAAACGGCTGTATCGCCATCGTTGCCGATGTTGGCGCTGCAGTGCATCGGTAGCACACCTTTAAAGTGTGGCAGCGTAAAGTTGAGGACCGAAAAGATACCCTTTTTGATCTCGCCTGTATAGCCAGTGCCACCCACAAGGCTGACATTGGTCGTGAGGTTCAGGATTGCAAAGTTCTTGGCTGGTAGCCCGTCAGTGGCAGGATCAGCCTCGAACTCAGGGCAGCAGATGACCGTAAAGTCTGGTACGAAATCCAACAGTTCCTCGGCTGTTGGGCGCAAGAACATGTTGTAGGTGAAAAGGCTGCTGTATGCTTTGGTTGTCAGGACGCGTACCTTGAGGCGATGCTCGGGGGTAGCGCAGGCATAGGCATCCATAACATACATGTCGCGGTTTTGCATCCAGTCCATCATGCGGGTTTGCAAGGCGGCGCAGACTTCTGGCGTAGTGCCAAAGTTGACATCACCCCACCAAATAGCTTGGTCTGTGATGGCATCGCGGACGAAAAACTTGTTTTTGGGATCGCGGCCAGTAAACTTACCGGTGTCAACCATTAGTGCCCCATTGTCAACTAGGGTGCCTTCGCCATTGCGCAAGGCATGCTCCACAAGCTCGGCAGGGGATAGGTTGCGATAGATCGTTTTGCCTTCTGCTAGGCTGAGGGTGCCAGCTCCAGTCTGGATGGAGCGCAAACTTTTTTCGTACATATTGGTCGTGTAGCTATGAGGTGTGAGCTAACGTTTGGTGTGGTTGCCTTAGCGCCCAATGTCAGCCCAAAGGTGGTGATGTGGATTACGCAGGTGCAGTTTCTGCACATTCGGCCGGACCAACAAGTCCAGTCCGGACAGCGTAAGCATACCATTTTGGTGCTGCATTGCGGCCATAGGCTTAGGTGCCACGAAATTACGACCAGACGATCTGTTTTCAAACCACGGCTTAGCGATATTATCGGGCACTTTTTTGCAAGTCTGGCAAGGATGCTGCGGTTTGGTTGCGGATGGGCTAGGTAGTATGGTCAGACGCTTGCCCTTCTTGGGTTTACCCAAGGCCTCCAGCCCCTTTTTGATGGTGCTGACTTTGATAATTCTATCCTGATCCTACAAGGTCTTTTTAGGCTGACCTCTGTAGCTACTTATATGATAAGTCTAGGCCATAACTCTACCCTTGGCCGAGCAATGAGCCCGAATTAGAACGCTGAGACGGCAGGTTTACTTGTCAAGATTGTCAAAACAAAGGTTTCGTGGTGGCTTAGGCCTTATTGACTAGGTTGTAGGTCATCGTCCGCGTTTCCCAGCTCCGAGAGAAGCGACGATCTTTTTTGCTTCAGGGCCAAGGCGTTTACCCTCTATGATCGATGCTGTACGTTCCGGCTGCGACCTGACTAAAATGACCAAATTTGATGCTTCAACATCAGCACAAGTGCCAGACCCTGGGTCTCTAGGTCTAAGCTAATCGGGAGGGGTAAGCTATGGTGTTTAGGATCAAGGCTGGCAAGTCTGGATTGTGGACTTTTGCTGTTGGCTATTCCTGTCCTACATGTCATAGGCTATAGTATGAGATTGGATATGTAATTATGGAATACAATGCGTTCAAAATCAAATAGATAGTTCATTAAGGCTATTTGAAAATGCACTTTAGTTAAGGGTGAAAAATCATGACATTTTTGTGACAAATGTCATAGCCAATCAACGTCTGAAATGTATAGGTTTGTGGGGTTGGTTCGAGATTTTCAGACCAGTCAGTATTTAGGGGATTATCTGGTCAGTTCTTGTGGATAAGCCCTTGTTTTTTCTTTTTTTTAGCTCAGATGATAACGCATCCTCAGCCGGCCTGAAGGTGACTGGGTCGGGCTAACAAATTTTGCCATCCCCCCAATTTAGCCCACCTTTAGGTTATGACCCCAATCGCTCGAAACACCCCTTCTTGGCCCGAACCAAACCAATTTTGCCCATCGACAAACCCCAAGCCATCTAGAGCTAGCATCAGCCTCTGGGCAAGTTTGTGCCATCGTGGCCACAACCTAAAGATCGCGATGGTTGTGTGGTCGGCCATTCTGACTCTAGGTATTTCTTTTCGTGCTGGTGCAGAGCGGCCAACCCTGCCGAATATCCGGCATAAAATCGATAGCCTCATCCAGGTTGCTACTCAGGCAACTTTGGCCAGCACGCAATCGGTCAACTATCTCAATATTGCCAAGGTTTATATCCAGCTCGGGAGGCCTGATAGCGCCATCTTTTGGTGTGAAAAAGGCGCTAAGGTTAATGACGGCACACTGCCCCATTATTACCGGATACCGATGGCAGAAATTTACCGACAGTTGGGCCAGTACCAGCAGGTTATCCAAGTCCTGAAACCACTCGAGATCCAGACTTATGATAAGGACAGGTCAGAGGAGCAGTTCTGGTTAGGCATTTTGGTGGCAAGGGCCTCCCTCAATCTTGGCAATTATCCGAGCTGCTATCAGTATCTGAAACAAGCTAAAACCTATTTGCCAGCACTCAATGACCCGCGCGCTTCGGGCTGGTGGGCACTGGGGATGAGCCACTTTATGGGTTGTACCTACCGTGACGACTCTGCTTGGTACTATCAGGCCGAAGCAGAACGTTTGGCAAAACTTGCCAATGATCCATATCTGATGGTGGAGCATCGGTTGGCAGGGGCCAATACATTGTTATGGGGTGGTAACTATGCTGCCATGAAATTAAATCTTGGTATCGCCCAGTCCATGATCAGTAAATCCATTGGCGATGATGTTTATCTTAAGATGCAGTTTTTATCTTTTATGTCCGACTATTATGGCTCGACCAAACAGCTAGACTCTTCCAAATTGATTTGTTATAAACTGTTGGCCATCGCCAAAACTGTTAACAACAAAGAAATGATCGGCGCAGCTTACTACAAACTTGTAAGCTCCGCCACTGAGCCTAATCTTGTCCAGAAACAACTAAGTCTGTTGGATAGTGCACAGGCCTATTTCCAAGCTAACCAAAGTGCAGTGTATTTGCAGCAGCTTTATCGGGATAGGCTGAATCTAATCCATAAACATAAACTCATTTCTGCCGTCCGGCTAGATGAATTAGTTAGTATTATGGAGGGAAGTAAAGGTCATTATTACAATATACAGCGTGCCGTCAACAATAAAATACAGGATGAGAATTCAGGACTAGTGACTAGTTTTCAAGAAGTCAATAGCAGGATCGGCAACCTGAAGTTGGTGTTGGTATTAGCTATATTGCTTTTTATGGTTTTGATAGTCGGCCTTGGTTATCAACTGGTTAAAGCCAAGAAAAAATCAAACAAGATGTTAGAGCAGCTATATGCAAAAGATCTGGTTATCAAGACCTTGGAAGTGCAAGTGCAACATGACGAGATCGCGACTGGATATGAAATGGTACGGCAAGAGATGGACCAAACCAAACAAGAGCTCAATGAAGTCATATCAGAAGTGCACCGTAAGGAACATCTGCTGATCGAATTGGAGCAGGCATTGAGGTCTGTGCCTAGGTTAAATAATAACATTGACGATTTGTTGGCCTCCTACAAAAAGAATGACGTGACCCTAGATGATGATTGGGATACCCTTATTTCGAACTTTGAGGTTTTGCGTCCACAATTTTTCAAACGACTGGGTAAGCAGGGTCCGGGGCTTTCGCGGCTAGATCTTAAGGTTTGTGCCCTGATGGTCATGAATGTCAATAGCCGTGCCATTGCCGAAATGCTCAACATTACCGAACCTAGCCTACGAAATCGGCGTTCTATCATCCGGAAAAAACTAGGGCTTGAGCGAGATCAGGAGCTGACTACTTACCTAAACAACCTACAATAAGTAGTAGGTATTGGTTAGGATCGGTATGCTGTATCTGTGTGACAACAGGGTAGTTGTGGCTTGTCACCATCAACTGGGCCAGACTTTACCCTGTGGCTATCCATGTATCATAACTGGACACCAAGAACCATAATGGTCAATGGCCAATGTGGATGGTGTTGACCGTTTTATTAATTCGGGTCTTAGCGGAGCATGATGCCTACAATCCACAATAGCATTAGGTACTCGAGCCAACAGAATCGCCATCATGTGTATTTGAGAAGGACGGGCAAAGTCATTAAACCACAAAAGGGAGCCATTAGCTCCCTTTTGAATTAATATTACGGTATCTCCAGGTACTTACGGGTCGAGACACATTTTGTTGGGCATCCAGTCAGTGCCCATTATTTATCGATTGGGTTTTAGGATAATCGGCACTATTCTTTCACCAGTTTACTTACACCAAAGCCAGGGGCTTGCACCATA
>CANHWS010000063.1 GCA_947464365.1 Cytophagaceae bacterium
TATAATCAAGGGTCTGAGAAGTCCCAAAACCACAGGCTGGAGGTATAGCCCCAGCTGCACCAACCCTGATGCGCATCCTGGTTAATCCTGAAGGGACATCGCGTGGGACAATGAATTTTTGTGTAGCCACCCTCGAGTTTGGAAAAAATGTGGTCCCAAAGACAACCTCGTCGGTGTCGAATACCCCATCACGATTAAAGTCTATATAGCCGGCAGCACGCATAGTGGCGGTCGTGACTCCTAGGCGGAGGTTATACTCAGCGCCAGCATGCAAGGTTGTTGTGACGGCATTTGGCCCAGTATGGGGTATGAGTGTATAGCCATTAAATCCGTTGGTTGGGCAGCTACTTAGCGATGTTGTCACTCCTATCCCGTTTGTAATAGCGAGACTTGTTACTCTATTGGCCGGATCACATGCGGCTGTTGCTTGCCTAGGGCCGCAATAGCCTGCCACATTTCCAGCCCCAATCATGAACAAGCTAAAGTCCACAGATTGGGAGTTGACAGTGCTTCTGCATCCATAAGTTGCGGCGTCGAACGTCTGGCTTGCTGGCAAGGTTTTGACCCTTACTCTTGTTAAACCACCAAAGGCTGTGTCCGGAACCGAAATCGACATTGTTGACGTCCCAGCTACTGTCTGTGAACCGGCATCATAGTATTCATTGCTTTCGTAGCGGCCATTTTTGTTCCAGTCCACCCAGCAAACTACTCGGCTAGGGACGAGGGTGGAAACCTGAAGATTGTAGGTGGTCCCACCGCGCAGCGTATCGGTCCAGTTGGTCAATTCGGGCAAGGTTAATTCCGGAATTACACCGCCAGAACCACCTGCTGCGCATCTGAACAAGCTAGTGCCAATTGTGTCATACCGAAATCCAGTCGTTGGTATGTTGATTTGGGCAATCATGGGGGACTCGCATGAAGAGCTTAAGCCTTGGAGACACTGGCCTCCCCAAGTACTTTCTAAGGTAAAAGTCGCACCACTCTGATCCGAACCTGCCGCAGACCGTACTTCAATAATACCAGTTGCGACATTTTGGGGGGCAATTGCATACAGAAGGTTGTTACTAACCCGATAGAAGGAGGCATTGAGGGATCCAAACCTTACCTGCAGTATGTTGGCAAGGTTGGTACCCTCTATCCTGACCAATTGTCCTGGCTGACCAATTGAAGGCGTAAAACGGGTAATTGTCGGCTGGCCTAGAGCTGCCAATGAGACAAAAAAGAGTATTGAGAAAAGAAGGTTTCGGTTGGTAGTTAATTTTGGCATAGGATTCATTGTAACAATTGGTACCAAATTTAAGACAGATTTTACCAACAAGAGGTTGGAATTGACTTTTGGGTAAGTGAACTTATTTGTGCCTAAACTAATTTTAGCTGGGCAAAAAAAATGGGAACCATCGATGGCTCCCATTTCGCTTACCTTACAAGGCCAGTTAAGGCCTGTCAACTATTGTTTACGAATTTTCTGAACAAGGTGTTTACCATCTTGCACGAGGTGCAGGAGGTATAGACCAGCCGGTTGGCCATCAACTGAAAGTTGATTTTGTGCTTGCGTGTTAAGCTCACTATTCCAGATTTGTTGACCAGCAAGGTTAGTCAATGTTGCTGATACTGGTGCAGATGAGCGCATACCAGTCAGGTCGATATTGAGGACGCTGCTAGTAGGGTTCGGATAGATGCGTACCTCAGAGGCTGCAATTTTATCTTGCAGCCCAACTAGCCCAACCCTAACAGTGAAGGTACGGACCAAGGTATCTACACCACCACCTAGTGTGCCGCCATTGTCTTTCAGGACAACTGTTAAGGTATCCATACCATCTACACCAGCTAGGGTGAATGTCAAGCCAGCAGTACGGGCTGTGGTGCCAAGGATGGCGAGTGCAGGCTGTACGCTATAAAGCGATGGGCGACGAGAGGTGATCGTGAAGTTCAGCGTCTGAGGTGCTTCAATAGCGGCGCCAGGGCCTACAGCGGTACCCCAGCTGTTGAGGCTAACTGCCTGAGTGGAGTTGTTAGGATAAGACAAAGCAAGGTTCGCAGCGCTGACCGTGAAAGCTGGTGCAGCATTGACATTGACTCTTACCACAGCTTTACGCAGGATGGAGTCAGCACCGCCAAAGGCATTACCACCGTTGTCTTTGAGCACAACATAAAGTGTATCAACACCGGGTTGGCCGCTAAGGGTGAAGCCAAGGTTGGCATTGCGAGCAGTGCCAACTGTAACGATAGCAGCACTAGGTGCAACGGTATACATTGCAGGGGTAAGTGTCCGTACCGTTACGTTCAAGGTCTGCCAAGCCTCAGCTATCGGCCCAGCTGATAGGGCAGTGAGCCAGTTATTGATTGTGGTAGCTGGGCCACCGATGATCGCAGGATAAGTAAGGCTAGCATTGGCAGCACTGATGGTGAAGGCTGGGCGAATGTTTACATACTGATTGATGATGACGATCAACCGACCTTTTACGCTATCTACGCCACCATTGGCAACACCACCATTGTCACGTAGGATGACGTCAAGTGTATCACGACCAGCGTTCACACGACTAGGCACAAAGTTCAAGACACCAGCAGCACCAGTAATTGTTACGTTCGGCAGTGTGGTGTAGAGTTGCGGATTCTTGGTGCGGAAGCTGAAGGCAGTGGTTTGCCATCCCTCGAAGTTTGGTGCATTGCTCGCGGCAATTGCAGTGGCCCAGTTATTAACAGTTACAGCAGCAACGCCAGTATTAGTAGTAATTGTTCCGTTGGCAACAGTTGTAGTATAAACTGGTGCGCTGTTAACCGAGTCAATCCGGATTACGAAAGTGGTGCGGGCACTAGAGTCAATACCACCTCCATCTATGCCGCCATTGTCACGAGCAATTATGCTAACTGTTGCAAAACCAAAGCGATTTGTTGCAGGGCGGAACCTCAAGGTGCCTGTGCTATCAACAGTTGGTTGGACCGTAAAAAGGGTTGGATTGTCATTGCGGAGACTATACCTTACAATCTGTGAACTTTCAACACTTAAACTTCCAGGTACGATATTCGTAGCCCATCCGCGGATAACTTGAAGTGGTGCATTTTCTAGGGCACTAGTATCAGGTCCTTTGGCAAAGCTTGGTGCTGTGTTGATGATAAAGTTAGCGGCACGGATACGTCCGTTATCTGTATCGGCAAGGTAAAGTGTTTTAGCGGTGCTATCTAAGACTATACCGCTAGGATTCGAAAATAGTGTTCTTAAAGCTAAGCCGTCACGATAGCCAGGTGAATTTGTGCCAGAGACGGTTTTGACCTCAAACGTACCACTAAGTGTAACACGACGGAGCAAGTTGCCGTCAGTAAAATATAAATATCCGTTAACAGTGTCTAATGCTAGTTTGCCAATGTCCGCAATTGCTGCTGATAATCCATTGGCAGCATCACGTGGTGTCCGGACATTCGTGCCAGTACCAGCGACGGTAGTTACCGCCATTGTACGGAGATCAACCTTGCGGATGCGATCATTAGAGGCATCTGCAAAATAGAGTATAGTGTCACCAGAAACCGCAACGTCAGACACAGCCCCAACACGTGCTGCATTGCCAATGCCGTCAACGTAGCCAGAAGTTGGCGTTACAGATCCTACGATTGTAGTGGTGGTTTTGGTTGCTATATTGACTCTCCTGATCGAGAATCCTTCTTCATTATTAGCCCCAACTGATCCCACGTATAGGTTACGACCAGACTCGTCAATAGCCAATCCGGTTGGGTATTTGAAACGGCTAGTGGCTGAGTCGCCATCAACTTGGTTACCAGCAGGGCCAGAAAAGCCAGAGGCTCCGCCTAGTATTGCTGTCCTTCCGGTACGGAGATTGTAACTTGTAACACGATAAATGGCATTACGAGATGATTGGTTATAGTATAAGACACTGTCTTTGAAAACAATGTCGGTGATCGCTGGGGCTGAGATCAAAGTTCTTGACGATCCTGTGTCAGCATTAACAACCCGAAGTAAACTATTGCCACGATCAGCAACATAAAGGGCACGGCCCTGCCCAAAGGCTACGTCATTTGGCGCCTCGAAGGTTGAAATTTTTGCATCACCATTAATAACTGTGTTCTGGCGTCCACTAAAATTTTTGAAGGTGCCTGGAGAAGATTTTAGGGCATACCGGATTCTGTTGGCAGTCTCCTCAATAACAAAGATGGCAGTGTCATTGCTGACCACACCACGCGGGCGACCCAGACCATTTGCCAACGTTGAGATTCCGCCAGTTTTGAGGTTGATCAAAATCAAACGGTTGTTATTGATGTCTGTGACATAAATGCTGGTATCGGTTGCCTTTGATATGCCATAAGGTTGGTTCAAGCCATTGACGAACTCGCGATAAGCGGAGTTGTTTTTGCTGCTTATCACGATCCGGCCGTTGGCGCGGTCAACAACCAATATACTATCTCCCATCACTAGGGTTCCGCCTGGGGTAGATCCAAGACCATTAGGTACGGTTGGTGAAGTGGGTACAAGATTCAACCCAGAGATAAGTGCACCTGTGGCCTTGTTGATAATAAGCTTTGTAAGGCCACTATTGGCTCCGTAGGCACCAGAATAGAATAGGGTATCGGCAGTTGCGCCTCCTAGGACACTCATCCCTGTTATAGCCTGACCAGAAAAACTCCCTAATGACAATACCCTCGCAACGCCAGTTTTGAGGTTTAGGGAAGTAATGCCCCCTCCACAGAAGTTACACGCCGTTTGTCCGAAGCTAGTAACGTATAGGATCGAGTCTCCTACATGTGCAACTGAAGTCGGGAAGTTGAGGAAAACACTTAGGGCTTGGCCACTTGTAATGCCATTATTGTTGTAGCCATTACCTAATAGTGTGGTCACTCGAGATGATGGTATGTGAACCCTCCGAATAGTGTTTTTGCCTTGGTCAGCAAAGTAGATGTATTGGCTATCGCCGCTGAGGGCAGATAGGTGTGGAAGGTTGAGCTGCGAAAGGACGCCTGTTGAGTCCAATCGACCGCCAGAGCCTGATAGCGTTCGGAAGTTGGGGATCTGTGCCACCGCTGTGGCTGCTACTCCGATGGACACCAGTCCTAAGAGAGCGATTTTCCTGAAGAGATTCATTTAGTGTGTGTGCGTAAAGCGTTTCTGTAAATGGAATTGGTGTTTTTGCGTTTAGTACATAGACATTGCAAAGTACTACAAAAGTTGTACGGCCTACACTAAAACCAGATTAAAATCACAAAGGTTATACGAAGCGTAGTTTTTTTTGAACCGTTGGTGGGCAAATTAGCCAAGTTGGTACCACCAAAGTAATCGCTTAGGCGGCCTCATCCCTCAACATGCGTCAATTGGATAGGTCCGACTTTAATTGACTTTCTTGGCAAGCAACTGGTGTTTGCGACGTCTGGCAAGCGCTGCCTTGAGGTTGCGAGATAGGCTACCTAGGTTGCGCCCAACCCTGAGGTAAAGGCACGCCATCAACAGGATTGTCATACCCCATAGTACTGCCAAATTGAGGGTGTAGGTAGGGAAATATCGACCTAAAAAGTGTTTGCGCGGTGCGAAAAAGTGAGCCCGAAAATCAAGCGGATGCCTGAAATAGTCAGGGTCATAATGGATGGGCTCGAACTTGCGGTATAGTTTGGCGTCGACCTGAACTACCTTATCAGGGTTAGTTGCATCCAGCACAAAGTCATTGAGCCTGTCGTTGACGAAATGGTCATAAACTTGGGCCTTGGCGGCACCAGTAGGGTAGTTGCGCATCAGCCATAGATTGCGCTCTTCCATGTACTTATTGCTGGCCTTTAAGTATTGGTGTTTAATTTCTGTGAGGTGTTGCTTGGTATGTTCTAGGCTCTGGGTCGAAATAGTTGTTGGCAGCAATGAGTCCTTAGCCAATTGGCGCAAAGCGATACTTGCCTTTGGCTCTGCCTCGATGAACTCGCGGATAATCAGCAAGTTTTCATTGACCTCTGTAGCAGGGATATAACCCATGATTTCGAGCGAAGACTGGACGTCATTTAGCTTAGAAATCAGTGTGTTATCTATCAGGATGATCGCCTTGTAGTGAGCTGTCCTGCTTTTGCGCTCCCAGTCAAATAGAGGTTTTTGATAAGCATTGTTGATATATTGGTTGACCATAAGGCCCTCAAAAGCCCACCGGGAAGCCATAAGCTCACCTAGCCAAGGCACCCGTTGGATGTCGCTGACATGTGGGTTCATGTTGTCAAACCGAACAACAACACCACCTAACACCAGCTGCGGAATCAGCATAAGCGGGATCATGATATAGATCGTGATGGCTGAGTTAAAACTATCGGATATGTTGAGACCTAATAAGTTGGCAAAACAGGACACAGAGAACAACATCAACCAATAGGTCCAGTTTAGCCCATCCAACCCGCATAGCTGATTGCCGATCAGGACAAAAAGGGCTGCCTGTAGCGCCGAAAGGGCAAATAACCAAGTGATCTTGGCCGCTAAATAGCTACTCCAGCTCAGGTGCAAAAACGCCTCCCGTTTCCTGATTTTGCGGTCCTTGATGATGTCCTCGGCACTCACTAGGAGGCCCATAAACAAGGCTACTATCACCCCGACGAAGATATAGACAGGGATGTTCATGTTTTCCCTGAAGATATAGTCCTCGGTCTGGGTCAGGTCATTAACACGGTCGAACCGCAGGATGCCACCAAGCAACAAGGCGAGGATAGGGGCCTGTAGCAGGTTAAGCAAGATGTACTGTTTGTTCCGTAGCTTGGCCAAGACATTACGCCTAACAAAGACCAACCATTGCTGCCCCCAATTCGGGATCTTTGATGTTGATTGAGGCAGCGACTGGACCAAGTTGATATCCTGAGCCTGAGCGCGAACAGTCGGCTTAGAGGTGTGTGTCTGCCACTTAGCGGCCCAATCTTGGGGCGATAGGCGACGAAGATTTTGTTCCCAGCCATATTCGTCCACCTCTTTTCGCTCAATGATCTGGAAGATTTCCTCCGCATTAACATTGCCGCAGATGTGGCACTCGGCATCGCTTTTGTTGAGTAAGTCTTCGTGGGTTCGGAAATAAACTAAAGCCTCGAGCGGGTTGCCGTAGAAAAGTTGGTACCCTCCCGTGTCCAGCACCAATAGCTTGTTGAACATCTTGAAGATGGTACTGCTCGGCTGGTGAATGACAACAAACACGAGGTTGCCGCCTAGGGCAAGCTCGCGTAGCAGATCCACTATGTTTTCGCTATCATGCGAGCTGAGACCGCTCGTTGGTTCGTCAACAAAGAGCAGCTGCGGCTTGCGTAGCAGCTCCAGCCCTATATTGACCCGTTTACGTTGCCCACCGCTAATTGTTTTGTCGAGGGCAGAGCCAACACGCAAGTCTCGGCTGTCCCAAAGGCCAAGTCGTTGGAGTGTGACAGTTACTAATTCATCTAGGTCTGCCGCTTTTTGGTCCTTGAAACAAAGGCTGGCAGCCATCCTGAGGTTTTCCCAAACGGTAAGCTCTTCGATCAGTAGGTCGTCTTGTGGCACGTACCCAACCAGGCCTTGTATCGACTGTTGGGCAAAATGCAGGTCTGTTTGTCCATTAAGCCAGACATGCCCTTGGCTTGGTTCAGTGTTGCCATTCAAGACACTTAGCAGGGTGCTTTTACCGCTACCACTAGCCCCCATGATCGCGACCAGTTGTCCTCCTTCGGCTTCAAGGTTGATGTCTCTAAGGCCCCAATGTTTGTTCCCGAACTGATACCAAAGGCCCTCGGCATGAAGTCTAATCTTCTGGTCCTGAGGGATGGGCCTAAAGTGGGCCACAATATCACTCTGGAAAATAGGGGGCATACCCAGTTTCCTGATTGTGCTACCTGGAGCTAAGGCATAGATTCGGTTGACTTCAAGGTGCTCGCCGAACAAGGTAAGGTCTCCCGAAATATCTAGAGGCCTCAAAAATAGCAGCTCCGTTTCAGGGATGGACACAAACAACAACCAACTATCGAGATCGTGATGATGGTAGAAGCCTTGCTCAGGGTTGGTATGCCCACCATGTAGGCAGAGCAGGTTTGGGTGGCTGAAGGGCCAATTTTGTTTGTAGGCGAGCTCTTTAGTGACTTCATCCTTTTCCAAGGAAGGCATTTGAGGTACAACAAACTGCAGCAATAAGCTCAGCGTGGAAGCTGGCAACAATAAGCCATTGCTGACCCGTAACAGAAAATCCTCTTCAGCGGCAGATAGGTTATGGTCTGCAATTGCAACTTCTAGCAGCCGAATCAGGGCAATGACTTTTTGCGGATAGGTTAGCGATGCATTTAACCTTTCGCACTGGTCTTTGATGGCAGCATCATCAGACGAGGCTGTTGCTAGGTATTGCTCGAACAAGGCCATGTACCGAGGTACTTCCCGAGGGGGAAGCAGGTCGGCAAAAAAAGCACGGACAAAGGTCAGCTCAATGGCCGAGACGCCATCCAGCTTGGTGCTCATCGCGAGTAGTCGCACGATGGCTAGGACGATTTGTTCGTTCATCAGCGGTTGGTGGTGCCTAAAGGGGCCAATGATCAACCTGCGTGACCATCGTACCCAAGGTGAAGTCGAATGAGGTTTGGCCTTGCTTTAGTGACCAATCTCAACCCCTATATTAGTAACTAGAAACCACAAAATGACAAAAGCAGCCATCTGATTGGTCAGATTGGCTGCTTTTGGAAAGTTGATTGGCTAGTAGCCTAATCTTTTGACCGTCTATTTGATCAGGCTGGTTCTAGTCGTTTTGACTTTTTCGCTGATTGCATGTAGTGTGGCATCACCCAAGATCATTTCGCCTTTGTTGGCCTTGATCTGCTCATCAATATTGAGTTTGTTGTAGATGTCCAGCAGAGCCGCTAGGTCCGTCTTGAGGGCATCAACTTCTGGGCTAGAAGGCACGTCTTTGCCGATTTCGACTAGGTCTGTCAATGGCTTCTTCTGATCAACGATGGTGCGGGTAAGGGGCATCAGGACCAGATCACGATCGGCTGGTTTCATGTCTTTCGGAAAAGCCTCGACCAAACCTGTAGCTAGATAGAGTCCTTCGATAAATCCACCAGCACCAATCAAGAATGCGTCGGCTTTGCGCTCGCTTTGTTTCAGCAATGAGTTAGCAAGTCTTATACCTTCGTCGGTGAGGGCCATCAAGGAGTCATTGTTCTCCATGTTTTTCTTCATCCGCTCTAGCATTGCGGCCCCAAATGCATCATTGGCATTGAGGTGCTCGGCTAGTTTCTGGATATCCTTTATGTAGGCCTGAGCTTCTTTGTTCTTTTCGTAGGCACAGAGGTAGGCCATGTCGGCACCATAAACCCCGAGGTTGATGGCGGCTTTGGCAGCACTAGTGCTGTAGGCAGTGGCCTTGCCAGCTTTGTTGACCAACGTTTTGTTGTACTCAGCACCTGAGCGCTCGAGCAAGGCAGGGACAGCAGAAGCCGTTGGTATCCTGGCAAAAAAGTCATCTGCAGCACTTGGCGCCGTCGGCATGCTGTCTGCTTGCGCAACTGACGGTGCCGTGGTCTCGGTGGTTTCGGCTTTTTCTGACCCACAGGATGTTAGCATAACACTGGCTGTCAGGGCACTAAGTCCGATGAGTGTTCTGAAGGTAGAACGGCGCATATTGATTGGAGGTAAAAGTGTAATGGCTATGATAGAGCTTTAGTCAGGAGCCAAAGTGATAATATCAATAAGACTAACATGGCTAAGGCTTCGTTATGGCAAATCAAACCCACAATAACGACATAACAAACCCAGAGACCATAAATTGTGTGAACAGACCGACGCAAAGTCAATTTTTCGGCCCTAGGTGCAGGATTATTGACCGACTAGCCATATTTTAGCACCAGCGACTACAGTATCAGGACCTTTGACGGGAGTTAACCAGATAAAGTTGCTTTTTTTTGTAATTAGTGGTTACCTCTGGGGTGGGTAGGCGTATAAACACGCAGAACCCCTTGTATTGCGAACGATGGAAGACAAGGAAGTTCTCGAAAAAATACGCCAAGGAGACGAAAAAGCGTTGCAGTACCTGTACAAACAGCATTACCGTATGATGCTGAAACTGGTGATGCGTAACAGCGGCAGCGAAGACGAAGCCAAGGATGTATTTCAGGATGCACTGATCGTGTTTTGGGAAAAAGTAATCGCTGACAAACTAACGCTTACCTCTAAAATCAGTACTTACCTGTACAGCATCTGCCAGAACATCTGGCGCAAGGAGCTTGACAGGAAAGGCAGACTGACTGATGAGGTGCAGGATATGCCAGATAATGTTGACCAAGACCGACAGGAGCGTATTGACATCGTAAACCAGTGCATCGCCCAGCTTGGCGAAAGTTGTAGACATATCCTGATCTACTACTACTTTGACAAGCTATCGATGAATGACATTGCCGAAAAAATGGGGTTTGCAAACGCAGACACCGCCAAGACCAAAAAATACAAGTGCAAGCAAGAGCTTGACAACAAGATAAAAGCCAGTTACTCGCGCCATGATTTCATGGACTAGCCAGCTAAACCACTTATTCGCACCATGAATTTATCTCCCTTACCACCTGACGCAACCGACCTTTACCTCCGTGGTGAACTCGATGCCTCGACCAAAGCCCTGTATGAGCAGCACCTGGAGGCGGATCCTGCCATGAAGGCAGATCTCGAATTCCAACAGACCTTGACCCAAGGTTTAGGTGTTGCCAAGCGCCGGGCTGAGCTTAAGTCCATGTTGCAACAGACCCCCATTTCGTCGGGATTTAGCTTCTGGCAGTCTGGTGTGGCACAATGGTCCGCCGCTGCCATATCTGCAGCAGTTGTTGTTGGCAGCCTATGGTACATCAACCAACCTCCTAGCACCAACCAAAATGCTAGTCGTGTGGTGGTAGTTCAAAGCGCAACTACTCCAGAAACTCCCAACCCATCGGTTCCTTCATCGGTAGGACCTGATGCTAGCCCAGTCCTAGAAGTGCCCTTGGCTGCTGCCGAACCTGCTGCTAGTCAGATTAAGCATGCCGATCCTGTATCGCCACAACCTAAAGTACAGCAGTCACAGCAACCAAGTGCTAAACGTGCTAACCAAGCTTCGGATCAGAACAATACCTTTGACGAGCCATCTACCGAGTCAAAAGCTCCTGCAGGTTCCGAAATGATCAATGGTGTCGGGGATAACATGAATAGCCCATCTGTCTTGCCAAAAAACAACGCAGAGTTTGCTAGTGCAGTGTCCGAGACTATCTTGAAATCTGATCCTGCCTACCAGATGCACTATCAGTTCGTCGATGGAAAACTTTACCTCTATGGTAAGTTCAATAAAGGCCTCTACGAGGTGATCGACCTGAGCGGCAAAAACGGTAAACGTTCCTTTCTCTACTACCAAGAAACCTATTATCAGGTCCTACCTGGCACAAGCAAAATAACTGCCCTAGAGCAGATGGCAGACAAAAGCATTGTTGCCAGCCTAGATAAACTACGCAAAAAATAGGGTAGGCCAATTTTGCCCGTCATGTTAACTCAACAATCAGCCAAACACGTTTTCCGAAAGGGGCGTCTTTGGCTGATTTGCATTAGGATGATGGTGTAAGGGGCTGCCAGTCAGCATTTTGGGTAGTGTCTGTATGTGGCCCAACAACGATAGCCGATATTGACCTGACATCACTACCTTTGTGCCGCAACCAACAGCCCTAGCGTTATTAAGGGCCCTAAGGCAAATATGAGCAAGAAGAAGGTGGTCGTCTTTGGCCCAGGACCCAAGTTCAAAGGGGGTCTAGCAAACTATACAGTGTCATTGGCCAAGGCCTTTGACCGTATGGCAGGCGTTGAAACGCATCTTATCTCCTGGACCCAACAATATCCAGCCATAATCCCTCGGGACTTCATCGACCGTGCCAGCCGGGAAGACAAAATGGCTGGTACCAATATCAAGGTCCAGTACATAACAAACTACAACAATCCCGGCACTTGGCTCGAGACTGTCCGCCTGATCAAGGAAATCAATCCTGATCTTGTAGTGTTTCAGTGGTCAGTGGCGGTACAGGGGCTGCCGCTTGGTTTTATTGCCCGTCGGCTCAAGAAGGAAACTGATATCGAGGTCATGTTTGACCTCCACTTTGTTGTTCAGAAGGAGCAAAGTGGGCTTGATAAGGTACTGAGCAAATATGGCCTTTCTGTTGCCGATAGCTACGTTGTCCATGCCTACAAAACAACCGAGGAGTTATCCGAACTATTGCCTAAAACTGCCTTTTCGATCAATGAAACAGGCCAACGGGCCACAGATGGTAGCCGCACTGTCATTAAGCTCTACCACCCAGTCTATGATATGTTTAGGCCAAATCCGGACCTAGATATAGATGCCACCAAGGCTGAGCTGAAGCTAAACAAACACGTTTTTCTGTTCTTTGGCTTTATCCGGAAATACAAGGGGCTCCACCATTGCCTCGAGGCTATGGCCAAGGTTGTTAAGCAGCGCCAAGATGTTTCCCTCCTTATTGTGGGCGAGTCCTTTTGGCAGACCTTGGACCAGACCAAGTTTAGCACCCGTGTCAAACAAGCGCTGTTCGGCTTTGCAAAGTCTATTTTCCTGTCCAAGCAGTCAGACGAAAAGGACTACAATCCTTTAGCCTTGATCCAGCAATATGGCCTAGAGCCCTACACAACAGTCGTTAACGACTTTGTGCCGAACGAGGCCGTACATAAGTACTTTCAAGTTTCGGACTCAATATTGTTGTTTTACGAATACGCCACACCATCTGGGGTGGAAAGTATGGCTTACAACTTCAAGACACCTGTCCTTGCAACTGCTGTAGGCCACTTCCCTGAGACGGTGCGCAACGGAGTCAATGGCTATCTAGCACGGGCCGAAGACCATCAGCACATGGCCGACCAAATGTTGCTCTCGATCGAGCAACCCATTGATCGTGATCAAGTTGATGCGATGGCCAGGACCTTCAGCTGGGACAATTATGCCAAAGCCATCATGAATCGGTAACTTAGGCTTCATCGTAGCTGGCTAAGTTGGCCGTATTTTTCGGTCAGAATCAGATCTTGGCCCTAGCCACATCAATAATTTGCTACCCAATTAAAGACAGTAACAATTAGTACCAACCTAAGTATCATGAACGAGAACAAAGGCTTCCAAGCCGAAGAAATAGCCGAAGTACGCCAACAGTGTTTGGCCAACGGTGCCAACTTTGTCGAGAACGACGAAGAACCACAAAGTCCACAGTTCCGTCACTTCCTATTCGTGGGTCAGCACGAGGGTCAAGAGGTCATCTTTGATGCCGTAATCTACACCCTCGAGATGTTGTACATCAGCAACTTGTATGAAATCGCCGAGGAGCGTGCACTTGAGGAGTTCCCGGACCACAAACCATGGGAGCTTGTCAAGAACGAAGACGGTGAGCTTGTCCCAGATGGCGAAGTAGATGAAGAAGTAGAAGAGTTCAAGGCCAGCATCATCCTGGAGCTAGAAGAGGACGACGAATATAAAGTTGAGGAGTTGGTCAATATCGATACCAATTTCGAATACGGTATCGGACTTGAGATTGCGCTCAATGTACCCGAAATCACTGATGAGGTGATCACCAAGTTCGTAACTGAGTTCAACGATGGCACCCTGCGCCTTGACGAAACCCGTTACAGCTTCGAAATACCAGACGAGGAAGACGAAGACTAATCTTGACAAGCTGAGGCTTGTTTATCTTTCCTGTCGTCAGACATAATCCATAATACTACTAGGCAGGCAATCGCATCA
>CANHWS010000064.1 GCA_947464365.1 Cytophagaceae bacterium
CGCTGGAGGAGGCTCTGCAAGCCCTAGCCGCAGCCCAAGAAAGAGCCCTAAAGAACTTGGCTCTAGCTGAAGAATACTGGGCTGAAGTTAAAGTGCCAAAGTAGTGATATCCCACAAGTAAACTGTCTGGTGCTCTTTCGATGTCAAAATAAGTTGGTAGTCGATTACTTGCTGAGATACTTCCACGATAGAAATTTGTAAGGAATCTCCAGCCGTAATTAGGAGCAAATTGTGTTTTCAAAATCCCATCAGGGGGTATTTCATAAACTCGCTTCCCATCATGATACCTAGTTGGCTTCCCAGATTTTTGGTTAAATAGTATCAGAATACCACCCTTAAAATTCGTTGGCACAAGAATGATGTCTTCCTCACCTCTATCACATGCAGACACCATAAACAAGAATAAAATCCCAATGACAGCACTTAATCTCATTGTTGGTGGCCCTCCTTTACTTTTTCCCCTATTAATGTCATCCTAAAAACCACCAATGCCACCACTTGTTTCTTATGCAGATGGTGGCATTATCGTTTGTATTTCAAATTGCTGTGGCATTGGTAAACCTACTCCACCACAACCCCCATGGCCGAAAACTTATCGATCCGTTGGCTGATGCGGTCGTCCACAGATAGGAGGCTAAGCTCGGCTACTTGATCAAGGATAACCTTTTTGAGCTTTTTGGCCATTGCGACTGGGTCGGTATGGGCGCCACCTAGCGGCTCTTTGATGATGTCATCCACCAGACCTGCTTTAAGCATATCCTTGGCGGTGAGCTTGAGGGCCTCGGCAGCCAGTTCTTTATAGTCCCAGCTGCGCCACAAGATGGAGCTGCAGCTTTCGGGTGAAATGACGGAGTACCAAGTGTTCTCTAGCATCAGGACACGGTCGCCAATGCCGATGCCTAGGGCACCACCACTGGCACCTTCGCCAATCACGATACAGATAACAGGCACGGTAAGCATAAACATCTCACGTAGGTTGCGTGCGATGGCTTCACCTTGCCCACGTTCCTCAGCCTCAAGGCCAGGGAAGGCCCCTGGTGTATCGATGAGGCAGACGATAGGTACGCCAAACTTTTCGGCCGTTTTCATCAGGCGCAGAGCCTTGCGGTAGCCTTCTGGATTTGCCATCCCGAAATTGCGGTACTGACGTTGTTTGGTGTTCCGGCCCTTCTGCTGGCCAACGAACATAATACTCTGATCACCAATCCTGCCAAGACCACCAATCATGGCCTTGTCATCACCCACGTTGCGGTCGCCATGCAGTTCGATGAACTCATCACAGATCGTCTGGATGTAGTCCAACGTATAAGGCCGATCGGGGTGGCGGCTCACCTGCACCCGTTGCCATGGTGTTAGGCGGGCAAATGTTTCTTTCTTGAGGCTCTTGAGGCGTTCTTCCAATTGTTTGAACATCTCATCCTCTTCGCTAACCAGGGCACGCATTTCGTTGATGCGGGCCTCGAGTGCGGCGATTGGTTTTTCAAATTCTAGTAGCATAGGTGCCGGAGGGCTTGCAATGTCTGTATGGAGAGGGGATGGTGCGGGCAGTTGTTCGATCAGCAGGGCTTTTGACGCGATTGACTCGGCATCAGGCTTGGCCTTTTCAGCCTTTGGCTTGGCTTCAGCAGCGGTTTTAGCTGTTTTGGCTTTGCGTTTGGCTGGCTTTTTCTCGGGTTGGTCTGCGGGCTCCATTTTGTGCTTGAGTCGGAGAGGGTGATAGGGTAGCGGTCGCTGTCAGGCAAGGTTAGAACCCGAGCATCGAGACCAGGCTAACCAGCTTGTCTTTCAGCTCCTGACGCGGGACGATGAAGTCCACAAAGCCATGTTCGAGCAAAAACTCAGCACTCTGGAATCCTTCTGGCAGATCTTTACCAATGGTTTCGCGGATGACCCTTGGGCCGGCAAAACCAATCAAAGACTTAGGTTCGGCCAGGTTGAAGTCGCCCAGCATCGCAAAACTAGCCGTCACGCCACCAGTAGTAGGGTCGGTCAATAGAGAGATGTACGGCACACCTGCTTTGTCGAGCAAGGCGAGTTTGGCGCTGGTTTTGGCCATCTGCATTAGGCTATAGCCAGCTTCCATCATACGGGCACCACCCGAACGGGCAATGACCAACACTGGGGCCCTGTTGATGCGACCGTAGTCGATGGCCCGTGCGAGCTTTTCGCCAACGACGGAGCCCATTGACCCACCGATGAACTCAAAATCCATACAAGCAATGACCATCTTATGCCCTCCGACAAGCCCGTGGGCTGACCTAAGGGCATCTTTGAGACCCGTCTTGATGATTGTTGCCTTGATGCGGTCCGGATAAGCTTTAGTATCCTTAAACTCCAGCGGATCGCCACTGATCATGTCGGCGTCTAGCTCCGTAAACTCGTCATTGTCGAACAGGAGGCTGAAGTAATGCAAGGACCCCACCTTGGTATGGTAATTACAGTTGGGGCAGCAATAGGCGTTATCCGCATGGGTTTTGCTCAGGGTGACCGTTTTGCATTCGGGACACTTGTACCAGAGGCCATCTGGCGCCTCCCGCTTCATTTCGGTAGGGGTGACGATGCCTTTTTTCTCGCGGTTGAACCAAGCCATAAGGGGTTGCAGAGGTGTTAATCAGAGACAGTAAATAGGTGCTGGCATGCCAGCTTTGGGCACTAAAGGCACTGGTTGTGCCATTGGTTTGGCCAATGGAGCAAAAATCGGGCCTAGATTAGATCCCGAACCAGACCAGGATCACCCTAAGCTTGACGCGGACCTGATTTTGGCTCAGTTCCGGTCCGGACCTATACCAAGCCCAAACTCGGCCCAAACTTGATCTGCTCCGGTGGCTGACCTTGCCCAGTGAGCCCGCAAAGCAAGACAATATTGACCGATTGCCCAAAAGATTGCCCTTCCTTTGCCTCCCAGCTCATCCTGAACTAGGTGCTGGTTGATGACCCAGATATGGCCCAATCGCCAACCAGGACAGCCATAAATTACAACCATAAGCCCCATGAAACTGACTTAAACCGATCTGAAATTTGTCATAATCACCTAGCCGTAGCCGCTGCACAAATTTTGTGTTGCTAACCCATTTATGGCTGATTTAGCACCCAAAGGACCCAAACTGCACCGATTTGCGAAGTGGTAATGTCTAATTTTGACCCAATAGCCTGTGGTGCAGTACCGCTTTTTGATTGATTTATACTGGCGTGTACCAAAACCTACAAAATTAACTTGACATCCCGCCAAAAAGTGACCAAATTTGTATTGTTAGCGATTTGGTAACTTAGCACACCTTGGCCCTAAAAATGCCAGTTAGTCTAGTCGTTTCTGTTCGCCCAACCCACCGCACCCAAAGAAGTAGTACCGCTTATGAATGTGAAACTCTACACTAGGCTTGTAGGGTTAGTTGTGTTTACTGTCCTGATCCTGGCCCTAAACGCTTCAGCCCAAGTAACTCCTGACGTCTGGAACCGTGTTAACCGCGGTTTTGCCAAGTGTGCTGTCATAGGCGGCTTTGCTGGTGAGGCAGAGTGGTACACCGACGATTTTGATGTCCAGCAGATGATCAATCGGCGGGGCGAAATGTATGCTTATATCACCTATGGTAATGCTGGTACCAACACGGCAGGTTGCGGTGCAGGTTTGTTCAGGCACGACACCGTTAGCAACCGCTGGATTAAGGTTGCTAACAATCTCACCAACAAGATCTCAATGTTCACCAACAACACCGAGATCATTGCTGAAAGTGGTTTCCCTAACAGTGCTGTCTATCGCTTCACCAACGACTACATCAACTTTCCCTCTGGATGGCAGACCATCATTAGCCTTACTTGGGACAAGATCCCGAACAATGGCTGTCGCACCACCCAGTCCGATAACGGCGCAGGCGGCAATATATCCCAATATGTAGGGGATACCGTTTTCGTTGTCCAGTACAATCCTTGCGGCAACAGCAATCAAGTTGTCAAGTATTTTGTAGGGGGCAATTTTGTTGTTGAGTTCCCGACAGATATCTATGTGGATGTCATGGGCGATATGCCATGGCAGGGCATCACCCAAACATGGCTCCGGTCAAATGACCCCCATTATGATTTTGACATCTCCGCCCCGATAGCAGGTCTGTTTAAGTACTTCAATACCAACAAGTACCAAGGAAACAACTTTAAGGTCCCGGACTTTATCTGGACTTGGGATCCGCGTCCGATGCCAGCCGCCCTATACCCCGCCATGATGCCGTTCAAGACCGACATCGTAGGCCTTGGGGGCAATGCCTATTACACACAGGATGATGGCGTAAACGGATTTGAGTTCTGGCGTAGTAATGGCACCAGTGGAGGTACTAGCATGGTCAGGGACATCACGACAGGCCAAAACCGCGAAAGCAAAGGCGGTCATAAGCGGTTCCCGAAAAACATGACCCCAATGGGCGGCAATATCTACATGGCTGCCTACGGACCTACGACTGGTTATGAGCTCTGGAGGTCAGATGGCACATCAGGCGGAACCAACCTGTTGCTTGACATCTGGACAGGAAACAATGGCAGCGACCCCAATAGCAGCAATCCATCCAATTTTTTGGTTGCTGGCTCAACATTGTTCTTCACTGCCACCAATGGTAGTAATGGTACTGAGCTTTGGCGCACTGACGGCACGGCAGGAGGCACCGTTATGGTGGCTGACATCGCAACCGGAAGCTCCAGCTCTAGCCCAAGCAGCCTCACGCTAGTTGGTACAACCCTGTTTTTCTCCGCCGCCAACTCCAGTGGCGACCGCGAGCTTTATCGTTGTGCTTCGCCCTATACCTCTGTCACACAAGTACGGGACATCAACGCTGGTGGCAGCTCGGACCCACAACAGCTTTTTGCCCATGACGGCATCTTGTTCTTCAGCGCTACAGATGGGGTCACTGGCCGCGAGCTCTGGAAATCAGAGGCACCCTTTGGCAGCATCAACACCACCTTGGTTCGGAACATCTGGACGGGTAGTGGGTCAACAGGTAACGGCAATCCTAAAAACTTCTTCAGCCTAGGCAACCGCCTTTTGTTCCAGGCCAATGATAGCACCAACGGCGCCGAGCTTTGGTCTGCTGTGGCCCCATACAATACCGGTTCGACCGCCTTGCTTGTCAACATCAATACTACGGCTACAGCCAGCTCGTTCCCGAATTTATTTACCGCCATCGGTGATACAGTGTTTTTCCGTGCCAACACCAATACGCATGGTTTTGAGCTCTGGAAGTCGGGCGGCACGTCGGCTAGCACCCGTAGGGTAGCGGACATGAATGTCGGCACAGGCAGCAGCTCGCCAAGTTTCCTGACCGTCTTCGATAACAGGATCTACTTCACTGCAAACAATGGTACTGGTGGTCGCGAGCTATATTTCACTAGCCAGGCTCCTTTTATCAGTGTCACCCGTGTCGAGATCGCACCAGGAACAGCCAGCAGCGCCCCTACTAACCTATCAGTTGTTGGCAGCAGGCTGTATTTTGCAGCTAATGACGGCACCAATGGTTTCGAGCTCTATAGCTTGGTTGCTGGTGGCTCTCCTACCTTAGTCCAGAACGTTTCAAAATCGGGCTCGCCTTATGGCTGGCGCAACATCAGCAAGGGGCCTGACTACACCAACCTCACGGGCAACAGCAACCCATTCGACAACGAAAATCCGGGCTTTGATTATTATGATCAGGATACTTGGGTACTCACAAGGTCCTCAAGAAGCCAGATTGGCCTAGCTAGTGCCAGCCGCCCCATCCTGAGCTTTGACAAAAAGCAAATGTACATCACCACCCAGACAGGTGCCTATCGCTGGATTGGCTCTGGCTGGGAGTGGATCTTGAGCATTCGTGAAGGTTTCCGTATCTACCCGACATCAAATGGTTTGTACCTTACCTCTAGGTCTGGTATCAGGAGGATCAATGGTGCCGTAACCCAGTCCATCGGCAATCGGGACTTTTACCCTACCTGCGTCCATAGTAATGTTAGTGATCTAACATCGCCAAATGACGGCGTGACGCTCTATTGTACCAAGTTTGATATGCGTAACCCTGCTGTCTGCGGCTGGTCAAGCGGGACGGGTGCCCTGATGGGTATCTATCGCCTAACCCTCGACCCAGGCAAAACAGGTAGTACCCGCAACCTGACCGTTTCGGCAGCAGGTTACATTGGTGGCAACCAAGCTGACGAACCTGTTGGTGTAGGTTGGGGAGGTCGCCCCGCCAATGTGGCCAACCGCAAAACAGATCTATTCGTTGCAGGCAACTTTACCACAACTGACCCTGGTCTAAAGGCTCGTCGGCCAGCCACAGATATCACGTTCAACAGTGGCGGATATATCACCACCACCAGCGCCAAGGCTTTAGTCTATCGATACAATGCGGCCACGGATACCCTCAAAGAGATCATCTATCTCGGTACCAATGCTACGGACGTGGTCTATGACTTTGAGTACATCAACCAAAAGCCGGCCGCAGGCATAGGCCGCCGTATGGCCATTACGGGCACCTTCGGACTCGTCGTGCTAGACTCCTTGGGCCGTCTGTTGTGGCGTATTGACAATGCGAGTTTACCGGGTATTTCGTCAGGTAAATCTTTGGTTGATATTGACCGTAATGGCCACGTTGTGGTCCTGCGCGCAAACGCAGCCAGTTACAGCCATCCCTTTAGGGTTTATGACGAAACTGGTACTCCGATCACGGGTGTGACCAATGGCTTTAGGCAGTTTGCGAACGACATCGCCATCCAGAACGACACGGTTGTCATCACTGGCTTCCGTAACGGCTGTTTGCCTGCTACGCGGCCCTATTGTGGGGGTGCTGGTGGTAACCCAGGCCAAAGTTGCGGAGGTGCGGAGGTCCAGACTGCTTACATTTATTATTACAAAAAAGGCAGCTCTGCCAGTGCGGCAATGGATTTCTATGCCAAAACGTATGACTATCCGGATGGCGCCCAAGGCCGTGATATCGCTGATACCCGCGGCTACCTAGTCAACTTTGGGGCTGATGGCAACCTCTATTTTGCCGGCGAGTCTGCAGGTTCTGAAACCATCTACCGTTGGCCAGGTATTGAAGATTGTACGGCCGAGCTCAATTCAGTCCGGCTGGGGATCTGCGACGGAACTGTCAACGTCGTTAACGGATCCGTATCAACAGCAGGTTTACGTGCTGTCTCCACAGGCAGCGACCTCAGCAACACCGCCTCTGCCCACTTGACTTTTTATGGCCGCATCAATTACCAAAAAGTGAGCCCCGGTGGTTATTGCGAAGTTGAGAAGGGTGAGTTCATCATTCCACGTAACAGCGACGGCAAAAGCAACACATTCCGGATCAGTGGCAATGACGGCTACATCACTGCTGATGCCAGCTCTGCCGTTTATGTGATTGGCTCGTCTGCCTTCAAGTTTGCTGGCCGTGATGCCCAAAAGGTAAATGGCCAAGCCATTGGCGACTACAACGGTGATATGACCGTTCTGGTAACGAACAAAAACTTCAGTGGCGTTCGTTTTTGGGGTGCGATGTCAAAAGCACCATCAGCAGCTGGCGGACCTGGTGCTAGTGGCGCAGGTCGTGGCATTGCCGTGCTAGATACCTTGGTTGCTTATGTTGCCAGGATCGATACCCTCAATATGCACACATTTGCGCCATCGCAAAGCCTGACCACCATGGGCCTGACCAAAACCAAGCCCGATGGTTACCTCGCCATTTTCCACTCTGACCTCAGCAAGTTTGCTAATCGCGACTCCATCATCGAGACGGTCCGCTCTGGTGACACCATTATCCCGCCAGATTTCACCCGCCTCAAAGCCAACTATACCGTCAGCCGCACCTCGGTTTGCGTCGTTGGTGGGTCGAACAACAATGTCACTTTCGCTGATGCCAGCACCCTACTGAACCCAGTGAACAATGCCAACTGGCGTTGGAAAATCACTTGGGATTTTGGTCTTGGCGCTCAGCTAGTCTCGGGTATGCAGACCTTCACTGGCACTGCCAACAACTTGTTGATTGGCTATACGCCACCTACTGTTCGCTGGACAACCACAGGGCTCAAGACCGTTATGCTACGGGTCACGGGCCTACATCCCACATTTGATAGCGTCTCTGTCACCGAAACCAAGTTCAACTACATCAACGTCCTGCCCACGACAGCAACAGCCAATACCCTTAGCGGTGCTGGCAGTACCTGTAACGGTGGCGTGGCCGAATACGAAGTCTTCTTTGACCAGACCACTGCTTTCGGTATCACCAGCAATGTCTGGACCGTACCTGCGGGTGCCACTATTATGTCTGGCCAAGGCAGTAGCAAGGTCAAAGTCAAGTTTGGCGCCACCTCTGGCAACGTTGCCGTCTATGGAGTCATGCCTTGCGGTAACACTACTACCACTACCCGCAGCGTCACCATCACGACCCCAACCCGCGAGGCACTCATTTTGGCTGGCTCGATGGCACTCACCCCTGGCGAAATCGTCCTACGGAACGAGCTCATCAGCCGCGGATATAATGTCGTCGTCCGAGAAGATAATGACTTCGACACCCTCGACTTTTATTGCCGCAACATCATCGTCGTCACCCCGACTGTTGACTCAGCCTTTGTAGGTGATAAACTGCGCCGAAACACTACACCTGTCATCATCATGAATCCGCGGTTGTTGCCAGCCATGGCCATGACCCCAGGCATTTTTGGTTCGGGCTATGGCTTTGCGACCAACCAACGCCAGATCAACGTCATCAATGCCGGCCCTAACGACCTTTTAGGGAGTATGACGACTGGCAACCAAACCGTCCTTAGTGCCAACATAGGCAAACAAATGGGATGGGGTAACCCCAACGCCAATTCCATCAAGATCGCCCAAGTAAGTAGCAATGCTACCCAAGTAAGCTACTTTGCCTATGCTGCTGGTGCGGTGATGAACAACAGCTATGCCGCCCCGGCCCGCAGGGTCTTCTTGTTCCCCGGCGAGCGTCTTGCAATCGATAGCCTCAATGCCCTTGGTATTACCTTGCTAGGCCGTGCCATTTGCTATGCCACCAATACCTGCAACATCCCGACCATTACGGTGGTTGCGCCAAGTCGCAGATCGTTCTATCCTTTTGACTCGGCTAGTTTCAGGTTCACGACCTCAGGTACATTCGCCTCTGGCAACGTCTTTACCATCCAGTGGTCTGATCGCTTTGGGGATTTTAGCAACTCAACTAACACCATAACAACAACGCTATCCGGTATCAACCCAACATTTAGGCTGATTCAGGACCCGATGCCAACCTTGCAGGCGGGTACCAATTATGCAGTCAGGATAACGAGCAGCAACCCTGCTACTTTCAGTAACACCGTCACCGGCATTACCTTGTTTGATGCGCTGACTGGCCCCGCCAAGATCATCTACCTGACCAATACCCTAAGCCCAGCCCAGGCGCTTGACAGCCGAGATACCTCGGTTGTGGCAGCTTTGGCACGCACAGGCCTACCTGTAGATTATGTCAGGAGCCAAGACCTTAACAACCTCAGGTTGGCTGGTGCTAAGTTGGTTGTCCTTGGCCCCTTGGCCGATTATGGATCATCACGGAACACCTTGTTCAACACCCTCAAGGTGATCAACATACCAATCCTGAACATGACAACAGAGCGGTTGGATGCCAATGGGCTGAATTATGTCACCTCCTCTGGCTACCCGAACGTTCATACTCAGGATGCACTCAACATCATTTTGCAGAACACCAATTTGTTTGCCTACGACCAAGATGGTGTGATTCCATTACATGCCCAGACCCGTGTCGCAAGCACAACTAACAATTACCTAGGCCAAAGTGTCCTAGGTAGCGGTGCCACCATTACCTCACGTGTAGGTGGATTAACCACGGATGCCGCCTTTTCGATGCACTACGAAACAGGTGCCACCATGGCCAACGGTGCTATTGCACCTGCTCGCCGTGCATTCTTTGGTCTCAAGTACGACAGTAACCCAGTGTTTAATACCTTGTCAGTCGAGGCCCGAATCTTCTTTGACCGCATGGTGCGTTACCTGCTAGGTCAACCTGCTGTCGAGATCGCAAGCGCAACCGTCGCAGGTGGCGGATCTTTGTGTACCAACTCATCGGTTAGCATTAATCTTTCGGGTACTACAGGCTTTAACGACAACAACCAGTTTCTTGTTGAGCTCAGTGGACCTACTGGCAGCTTTACAGATCCTGGATACCCCATCCTTTTGGCTTCTAACGCTGGCAATGCTCCATCCAATATTTCGTTCACGGTACCAACAGGCTTACCTGCTAGTGACAAGTTCCGGATGAGGATTCGTTCTACCTCGCCAGTGCGCCAAATCTTCGTTAACGATACCACCCTGCATGTCATGATGGATGATCGTCGGGGATCAACGCGGTCCAGCAACTTGTCGCTCAATAGCAGCAACGGCTTTACCAATGATGACTTCAGTAGCGGCTTCACGAGCATCAACTCATACACTGCTCAGGTCTACGGTAGCTCTTATATGGAGGTTACCGGCAGCACCAGTACCAACTTTCTGCGGTACACACCAACCTTGCCTACTTCAGGCAACTACGAGGTCCAGGTTATTTATCCCAACCTCGCCTCGGCACGTTCGGCTTCGCAGTTCCGTATAATTAGCAATAGTGGTACCAGTACTGTTACCATCAACCAGACCGTCAACTCTAATCGTTGGGTTTCGCTGGGGTCTTATGCCTTCGCGGCGGGCAACACTGGCTATGTCGAGATATTAGGCAACCAAACCAACCTCAGGGTCGATGCCATCCGGTTTGTCCGTAATACCAACCACCCGAACCGTGCCCCATCTGCGGGTGACAAACAGTTCACGGTCGGCAATATCTGGACCGGCCTAGCCGACAACAACTGGCACAACGCCGCAAACTGGAGCCTTTGTAACCCTACTGCAACGGGTGTGCCCGACTCGACAACATTGGCCTTGATCCCTGGCAGCCTTTCCAATCCTGCCAACTTCCCGATCATCTCCGCTGGCAATGCCGAGGTACGCTCACTTACCATTAGCAATGGCGATGGCAAACTTTGGGTCCGGAGTGGTCGAACCCTGCGTGCCACCCTCAGCATAGCCAATGAGGATACCCTACGGTTTATGGAAGGTGCAGGAGCAATTGGCTCGGGTACCAAGGCCACCATCCTGACCAACAACAACATGATCTTTGTGGATGAAGCCGCCCAGATTAAGGCTGACATCACCAACCAAGGCATCTTTAGGGTGACGAACTATGCAAGCACAGGCCTCACGACCTTTAACAGGTTTGACAACTTAGCGACTGGCAGCTTCTTTACACTCGGGGCCAAACGTGTGGCAGTCACTAACGGTTTCACAAATGCGAATGTCTTTAGCCTTGCCGAAGGGACTAACTTTACCGGGAACTATATCCAGACTGCTGGTGTGGACACTACGCGCCGTTTTTGCGTCATCAACGGGGATGTCAACATCAATGTTGGTACCCTTAATATCCATACAACTACGACAGGTGACTCAACCAGATTCAACGGGAATATCACCTCTGCGATAGGCTCGTCCATCGTCTGGGGTGCTAACCGTAACCTGCGCTTAAGGGTTACAGGCGTGCTGACCAACAACGGCACCATGTCTATCGGTACTGGCACCAATGGAGATCGTCCGATCCATATTATTGACGCCAACATCGTTAACAATGGGACCTTCAGCTACGGCTGTAACCCTGGTGGCAACCCTGGCTTCACTTGCCGCACTTTTGTCAATAATGGTCTGTTCGAGGCTGCGCTTGGCAACACCAACAACCAGCATGTTTGGCTTGGTGGCGTGATCACCAACAACGGCATCATGAATGCTGTTGGCACCCAAGCCCGCATCTTTGAGTTTGAGGAAATCATCAATAATGCCTCCTTAAACATCGGTAAAGGCATTCTGTATGGACGCAAGTTCACCAATAACGCCTCTGGTGTGGCCAACCTTGGTGGGCCCTATACAAGCACAACCGCTGCTAGTCTACTGACCAATATTGTCACGATTGACAACTTCGGTATCCTCAAAATGGGTGAGTATGCAAGTACTACCAACGGACTTGGTTTCCGACTAAACACCCATAGCCTGACCAACAGGGTGGGCGCTACCCTCGAGATCGGTCGGGTTACGAGTACCGGAACCAATACCAACCGCACAGTCATTTGCCACGGCAACTTTGTTAACGACGGCACATTGATCCTCAATGCGGACCTCAACATGGCTAGCAAAGCTAGCCGTACCCAAGAGGTGCGAGGTGTTACCTCTGTCAACACACTCACGGTAAGCAACCTTGCTGTGGCAGCTGATACAGGTTATACTAGTCAATTTGATGTGGGCCGTCGTAATTTACTCTATGGCACCTGGACCACAGCCGATGATGCAGGAGCAATTGGTGGTCGCCGATATGTAGCGGGGTCAAGTGCCAACCCAGACTCAGCAGTCCTACACCTAGTGGCTCCTTTCCCTGGCAACTTCCATGTAGAGATTTTTGCTCAGACCAACTCTGGTAGGTTAGCAACAGGTACCCCACACCGTGTTTTTGCCAACGGTGTCTGGACCAACTTCACTGTTGATCAGCGTACTCAGGGTATCCCTTGGCTGCGCATCACGACCACCCCATTGGCCTTTGCTGGCACTTATGACGAAAGGGTCGTCATAGGCGGTATCCCGCACGCTGCTGGTAGTTTTGGTGCAGATGCTGTTCGTTTGGTTTATGCCAATGGTGCCACTTGGCCTGCTGGCGGCAGTGTCCAGCTCGGTAGCCCAATGACGGTCAATACCAACCTCAACCTCCAGACCAACAAACTTGCCCTCCGGACCAACAACTTGACACTTGGCAGCTCTGCTACTATTAGCAATGCCAATAGTGCGCGCTATGTGGTGGCCAATAACTCCCTAGCAAGTGGTAGGTTAGTCCAGACAGTTGCAGCCTCCGAGGTTACATTCCCAGTCGGTATTGACAGCAGCTACTCGCCTGTCTCGATCACCAACGGTGGCAACCAAACCATCGGTGTCGCCGTCGTACAAGGTGTGCAACAGAGCGTTAATACTGGTAGCTACGTCAGCGACAATATCGTGGATCGGACTTGGCTTGTTAGCCCAACAGCTCAAGCAACTGGTGCTACCGTTAAAGTCAGCTGGAACGGCCCTGGCCTTACCCCTAATAACGAACGCCCCGGTTTTGACCGCACCAGTGGTAGTCTATCCCTACTTGGTAGCACCACCACTACCTGGAACAACTTGGGTCTGCCAGCAGTCTCTGGTGCCAACCCATATACCGCAACGCTGACAGGCCAGACCATCAATCCGAACAACTTTTACACCCTCAGCAGTGGTGCATTGGTTAGTCAGGATCGGACCTGGAACGGTAGTGTTTCTACTGCCTGGGCCACACCAGCCAACTGGACACCATCAGGTGTGCCTACTGCCTATAGCAAGGTCATCATTCCAGGATCGGTGCCGAACAACCCGCTGATAAGTTCAGGTGTTTTCACCTGCCTAGAGGTCGAGATCACGACCGGTACCCTCAATATCTCTGGCGGCACCCTAAACGTGAACTCACACTTTAGGCGACGTGCTGGTGGTACGCTTAACCACTCAGGTGGCACTGTCAATATGTCTGGCTCGGCAGCAAGTAGCATCATTGGTGCCAATACCTTCAACAACCTCACGATTAG
>CANHWS010000065.1 GCA_947464365.1 Cytophagaceae bacterium
GATACGGCGGCGGATGTCGTGCACCCAGTCATAAGCACCATAAAACCGCTCGAACCCTGTCAGGTCGATATAATGCTCGTCGATGCTGGCCTTCTCAAAGTCAGGCACACGGTCGGCAATGATGGCCGTCACCTCCTTGGACTTGGCCGAGTAGGAGTCCCAGTCGCCCCGAACAACAATGGCCTCGGGACAGAGCATGCGGGCACGCTTCATCGGCATGGCCGAGTGGACACCAAACTTGCGGGCTTCGTAGCTGCAGGCCGCCACCACCGCACGGTCGCCCATACCCCCCACCAGCACCGGCAAACCATGCAAACGGGGATTATGTAGCCGCTCGACAGATACAAAAAAGGTGTCCATATCGAGGTGTGCGATGTATCGTGTAGGCTCCATTGATTAAATTATCGTCATGCTTGAGATCATAATATAATCAAACCGACGTAATCCACAAAGCTAAAAACCCAGAAATGTGGATAACTTACACAGATCAGTCCCCCTACATTGCTTTCCGCCATTTCGTTACCATATTTACCCCATGCAACTAGCAACGATCTACTTGGTGCTGCGGTGGGTAGCCGTGGCTTTGGCCCTGTATTACGGATACAAAAAACGGGATGGCACCATCTGGATTTTGGTTAGCATGGTGGTCGGTGTGGCCATCGGGCTTGACTTCCCTGAGCTGGGCAAGGAGCTGAAGGTCGTTAGCAAGGTTTTCCTACGGCTGATCAAGACCATCATCGCCCCCCTCCTATTCGCAACCTTGGTCTATGGCATTGCGGGGCATAGCAACCTCAAACAAGTAGGGCGGATGGGCCTTAAGTCCATCATCTACTTCGAGGTGGTAACGACCTTGGCCCTAATCATCGGGCTATTGGCCATCAATTTCAGCGGGGCGGGCCTAGGCCTCAAGCTGCCATCAGGCGTCGAGTCCGAAAACCTAGCCGTCAAGAGCCAGAGTTGGCAGGACGTCGTGCTCCATATCTTCCCCGAAAACATTGCCAAGTCCGTCTATGAAGGCGAGGTCTTGCAGGTCGTAGTCTTTAGCATCTTGTTTGGCATTGGGGTGGCAATGGTGGCCCAAGAGCACCAAAAACGCATGGTGCACTTCACCGAAAGTCTAGCCGAGGTGATGTTCAAGTTCACGGAGGCGATCATGATCTTGGCCCCGTTTGCAGTCGGTGCAGCTATTGCCTTCACAGTAAGCCAGATGGGCCTAGAGGTGTTGCAGAACCTATTTATGTTGCTGATCACGCTCTATGCAGCTTTGGTCATCTTCTTGCTCACGACCCTGTTGCCGATTGGCCTGTTAGTGGGCCTACCCATCAAGCGGTTCGTCCAGGCCATTGCCGAGCCTGTGTCCCTAGCATTTGCAACCACCAGCAGCGAGGCAGCCCTACCCAAAGCCATGCGTGCCATGGAAGGACTAGGTGTGCCCCGTAAAGTCGTCGCCTTCGTGATGCCGATGGGCTATAGCTTCAACCTGGACGGCACAACACTGTACCTATCTTTGGCTTCGGTCTTTGTGGCCCAGATAGCCGGCATTGACCTGAGCTGGAAACAACAGCTCCTGATGTGTTTCACCTTGATGCTGACCAGCAAGGGTGTCGCTGGGGTCCCACGGGCCTCCCTCGTGATCCTGCTAGGTACTTGTGCGGCTTTTGGTCTGCCAAGTGAGCCCGTCTTTATCATCCTCGGCATCGATGTACTTATGGATATGGCCCGCACCTCTGTCAACGTCATCGGCAACTGTTTGGCTACCTACGTCATTGCCCGCTGGGAAGGCGAGCTGCTCGGGGCTGAAATCGTGGAGCCTAATAATGTCGTCGAGCCATAGTACTGACTAATGCTAGGTGGGTTTTGCGTGAAAAAAACTTGCAATAATCAAATAGTTGTTTTTTTTGCAGAGCGATTTTCCCATTAAGGGTCTGTTGCAAACCAACCATCTAACGCTTTCAGCCATGCGTCCTCCACTTCTGACCATCAAGGATTTCTTCGTTGGTTTCTTGATCACTTCTTTTGTCAGTACAGTGCTGATGACCGTAGTTGTTAGACAGCTGCATCTTGATCTCGACACAACCAGCACCATTATCCTATTTGGTACAGTTTCCGTCGGCAACTTTGTCTGGATAGGTACTTTCCTATACCTAGTGAAGCGGCGGTTGGAGAAGGGGGTGTAAGCAAATGGATAACAATGTGGATAACACTTGAAGCGCATAGCAGCCTGATTTTGGCGCTAAACCATCGATTTTCCGATTTATGAAGTGGCTTGGAGCAAAAAATCCACCACGCTAGGAAGGCATATACGGGCATAGCTTGCATCTTTGGCTATCGATTCCCTCCCCCATGACAGATCAGCGTACCCTTGCCCCCAATCAAGTATCTCAGCATAATCATACGCTTGCAACGGACAACCGTGTTGACGTCTGCATCATTGGCGGAGGGCCAGCTGGATTTGCTGCTGCGATGCGGGCGTTGGACTTTGGCCTCAAGGTGGTGTTGATTGAGCGAGCCAAGCTAGGTGGCGCAGGTGTCTATGATGGCGCACTAACTAGCAAAACGTTGTGGGAGCTCAGCCGTGAGGCGCAAAATTCGCGTCGTAGGGCCGAAAAGTACTTCCAGCAATGCGAGCTGATTCGTTTTGACGAAGTCCTTAACGAGGTGCAGGAGGCCATATATGAGCGCAAGTCCATGCTTGAGCATCACCTCTATCACCTACAACGCCATGCAGATCACAATTTCAGGATCTTGAGTGGTGATGCTAGCTTTATCGATCCGCATACAATCGAGATTAAAGGCACCGATGGTCAGGTCGAACTACTGGCTGCCCACAACTTTGTATTAGCCACTGGCAGTCGCCCACGCTACCTCCCCCACCTACCAATCGACGAAAAGATCGTGATGACTAGTGATGGGGTCAAAAATCTGGAAGAATTCCCACGCAGTTTGGTGGTCCTGGGTGCTGGTGTGATTGGCTGTGAGTTCACCACAATCTTTAGCAGTTTTGGCCGCACGCAGGTCAAACTCATCTGCCGAGAAGATCGCATCCTGTCGATGGAAGACCCCGATATTTCGGCAGCGGTTGAGGCCTCCTTATTACGAAATGGCGTCACTATCCATAAGAATGCTGAGCTGCGCAAGATGGAAATTCGGGATGGTAAGGTCTGGTACGAGCTCTGCATCAGCAACGATGCCTGCCACTGGTTCGAGGCTGACAATGCCCTAGTGTCCATCGGGCGGGTGGCCAACACAGAGTCACTTGGGCTTGACCACATTGGGGTACAGCTAAAACCAAACGGCTTTGTCCTGGATGACGACACGCGCACCACCGTCCCGCATATCTATGCTGTCGGAGATCTCACGGCAGATGTCAGCCTCGTGAATGTCGGTGAGCTGGAAGGACGCCATGCGATTGAGCTTATTGCGGGGCTGAACCCAGAGCCCTTGCGGTATGACAATATCAGCACCATCATGTTCCTGAACCCCGAGATTGCGGGTGTTGGCCTTAACGAAACGCAAGCCCAAGCCGCCAAGTTGCCCTACCGTATGGCCGTGTTAGACTACAGTAACATTGCCCGTGCGGTCGCTATGCGCAATACTATAGGCTTCTTCAAGATTTTGGTAACAGACGAAGATCGGCCCAAAATCCTCGGAATGCGTGCTGTGGGCGAACATGCAAGTAGTGCCATACAGGCGGTAGCCCTGATGATCGGCACAGACACCACCATAGACCACTTGGCAGATATGATCCACCCCCACCCCAGCATTGTGGAAGGGGTGCAGGAAGCACTGCGGATGCTGCTAGATCGACCTATCTTTAAGGATTGGTACCCAAATCAATACCATGCAGTTAAACGGTGGGCGCCAGTAGAATAGACGGTTGCAGCAAATGGGTACCACCCTACTTTGCCACAACCACTCGATACCGCAAAACACCTATTTCAGTGCTAAGCTCAAGCCAATAAAGTCCATTGGCGTAGGCATTGGTAGGAATTTGGCTGCCATGACCTGAAGCCACTAAACGAGAGGTTGCATCATAAAGTTGCCAAGGGTTGCTGGCCCTCAGCATTAGCAGATCAGCTGTTGGGATGGGATAAGGTTGATAGGCTGCTCTTTGAGCCTCAGTGGCTAAACTAGTAGTCCCATCAGTGACCACAAGTGGCAACTGAAGTGTGTCGGCACACGGGCTTGTAGCACTCCGTACTATGAGCTTAATCTGGTAGATCCCAGGGATGTTATATCGTTGTGTAGTTGAGGGCAAGGTGGATGTGTTGCCATTGCCGAAATCCCAAGCATAACTAGTGGCCCCTGTGCTTTGGTTGCTAAAGTTCACTGTGTTACCTATTTGGAGATCTAGCACTGAGGGCGTCATCACAAAATCAGCTTGTGGGCCTGTGGTTGTGACAGTGAGTGGAGTGGCTTGGCTTTCGAACACCGAGTCAATATTCGTAACATAGAAGGTTGTAGTCCTGCGCACGTTCCGGACAAGCAAAAACCGTCCAGTACCTATCGGTGTGCTGAGGGCAGGCCTGTCATAGAAGTTAAACTGCTGCCCATTAGAGGGCGCCAGCAAAACGTCAGCTCCAGCACAAACTGTCATACTACTGATGCTTGGAATAGGACCAGTCCGGCCAGCGCTATAAGCCGCCTTCGCACTGTTGACAGTACTCCGAAGCTCGGCTAACGAATAGCCTGCCCCAATTGCAAATGCCACCTTGGCCTTTTGCCCTGGGAGCAATCGCCTCAGTTTTATGCCTGTAATCGTGGCCACATCATTGCCCATAGGTTTGCTGAAGCCCGCTTCTGGCCGCAAAATCCCCCGTGACATTGACCGAAACTTGTTGGCCAAGCTAAAACCACCATTAAAGTTCACATTAGTACCTTGCACCGCTTGGTCCAGATCACTAGCGAAGTACTGTGGTTCGCCACCACCCACAGCCTGTACCCCAGCATAGATCTGCGGGCCGTAGTAACTTGCTCCACCTGCTGCATTGTAGGCGTAGCCAAGGCGGTTTGTGGTATCCCACCGGGCAAAGTTTTGGCTATAGTTATTGAGGTCCCAATCCGTTAAAACACCTATAGATAGACTATCATAAGCCGTCTGGCTCTGATTCAAGATCTCATATTCTAGGATATGACAGCGATTGGCAGGGATCGTCGGTAGGCTCGAAATTGATTGACGAACCAATAGGCCCAGCCTGTTACGACCGTAGAGTGAGTCCTTAAATGCTGATGTTGCACGTAGAATCCCCCCAACAGTTGGCAGCGAACGAATACGGCTTAATGACCCAAAGTGCAGATCTTTGCCTGTGGTGTCAATGACATTGTTAGGCACCTGCTGCGGATTGGCCCCGATCAGGAGGCCAGAACCACCCACCAACAGTTTGCCATCTAGCGTGATGCTATTACCTATCTGGTTGGTAACGTCCTGATAAGCAATGCGACCTGGTGACGAGTATGTAGCCCCAAAGCGGTTGTTGGCGACAGTCACAAAGTCTTGGTTAACCGTAAACTTATGGCTCTGGAAGTCAGTGTAGTTATTACTCCCTAGCCTAAAGACTAAGATGGTTGATTGGTTGAGGGGGGTGTTTGCAGGGATAAATATGCGCAGCGGAATGCTGGTATTGGTGGCAGACCCAAGGGTAGGCAGGGCACCAAATTGCCAAAAGCCTTGTGTTACAACTGCATTACCTGCCGAAACCGACACCTGCACATTGCCAAACAAAACAGGATCGAGGTAATTGGTCACCTTGAGCCTGATCTCGAGGGTGTCTCCTGAATTACGAGCCGAGCCTGATTGCCGACCGACGATCTCGACATCGCTAATCCGCATGGCAATCGGTTTTGTTTTGGTCACCGCATTGATCAAGTTAAGCCGCCCAGACCCCACCCTATCATACCGATTTCGATTGACTCCGACGAACCTATTATCATCAGTGTTGACCCGAACAAGCTCCGCAATCTGGAGGGCGTTATAGTTAGGATAAACCGCCTTGGCAAGTGCTGCCCCAGCTGCCACCATGGGTGCTGCGAAGGACGAGCCACTACTTGTGCTGTTATATCCGCCAACAGCATTGATGGACCAGATATTGCCCCCTGGTGCATTGATGTCAATGTAGGCACTAAAGGTTGCTGCTACGTCCAGCTGGTCCGCATAGTCATTGAAGGCGACAGAAAGTACATAAGGATAAGATGCTGGCAAGAAGTCTAACTCTGCAGGAGTGTTGCCAGCTGCAGCGACGATTGTAGCGTTTTTGTTGATAGCAGCATAGTTGATAATCGCTCGCTCGAACTCGCTTTGGTTGTTGCGGTTGCGCCCCCAGCTTAGGTTGATCACCTGGCAGCCTCTGTCAGCCGCATAGACGACCCCAGCATACAGGTCAGCAGCAGACTGGTTATTAGGCCCAAAAACCACGACTGGCACAAACATCGTCTTGAACCCTATGCCCGCGATACCCCGACCGTTATTTGCCTCGGCAGCAGCGATGCCAGCCACCACCTGCCCATGCCCATTGCTGTTGATCGCAATGCCTAGGTTGTTATTGTTATTGAAAAAATTCCAACCATAGTAGTCATCTACAAAACCGTTGTTGTCATCATCCACCCCATTGATGGGATCTGATGTATTGAATGCGATTTTGTTCCGGAGGTCTTCTTGCAAAACATCAAGCCCCGAGTCCACTACCCCAATTTTGATGCTGCTATCTCCCTTGGTGACGTTCCATGCATCGTATGCTTTGATGAGGTTTAGGTAGTTGCCTTGCCCGGTGACGGCAGGATTGGCCAAAGGATCATTAGGCGTATACAATAAGTCATGCTCGTAAAAAGGCTCTGCCCATTGCACACAAGAAATGGCCTTTGCAGACTGCAAGATTTTGGCCAAATCAGGTTTCGACTGAGATGCGGACTGTGGCAATGTCACACGGTAAAACAGGCTAAGATCAGTCAATGGCAAGCCCATCTCGTTTACCAACTTGGTCGGTGGCTGATGTAGCGGAAACACGCGCTGCAGGCCATAGCCATTGTCTTGGGCCCATTGCTGCAATAGTTCTGGCCCTTGTATACGCGCATCTGGCCGCAATGACAACACAAACTGACCCTCAACAATTCCATCACCTGAAACGGAAGTTATTGTTTCCAGAGCATCACAGCGCCACGGCATCATGGCCCCAATCATGATTAGCGTAAAGCACATCATTACGCTCCAACCAATTGAAAGGCATCGAGGTAGCCCTGCTGCTAATGGTTTAGTAGACGACAATCTGGTTCCTTGGCAAAAAAAGGTCATGGCTGGTGCTTCTGGTAGGTGTATCAATACGGTGATTTTCATCAACGATTGTTGTCATCCCGCCTCTTGACAAATGTAACAGAATGTCCTGAAACTTTGGTGAGTTGGAGCTACCAAAAGGCCCAATAGAGATGCGTAGTTGGATGCCATTGTGCAACTAGTCGATTATGTTTTGCCTGAACTAAAGGTCAAACCAAGATGGCCTACAGTCCTGAAAAAAGTTTTACCTTTGGCCCGCACACCACCAGCAACACTATTGCATCCTCGCAAGCACTGCCTTTGGCCCTGCTTTCGGCCTGAATATTGTCTAGCTGCCAAAGTGCACCCATTTCAATAACCAATCCTCAACCATGGCTTATAACCTGCTACAAGGTAAACGCGGTATCATTTTCGGTGCCCTAGATGAGAACTCCATTGCTTGGAAAACCGCCCAAAAAGTATTTGAAGAAGGTGGCCGCTTTGTCCTGACCAATGCCCCAATCGCGATGCGTATGGGCAAAATCAATGAGCTAGCCGCAGCCTGCCAGACCGAAGTTATTGCAGCTGATGCCACCTCTGTCGAGGATCTGGAAAACCTCGTGACCCGTGCTCAAGAAGTTTTGGGCGGCAAGCTCGACTTCATCTTGCACTCCATCGGCATGAGCCCTAATATCCGTAAGGGCAAAAACTATGGCGACCTGAACTATGATTTCTTCAACAAAACGCTTGATGTTTCTGCTTTGTCGTTCCACAAAGTGATGCACGTGGCCGAAAAGCTAGATGCTCTCAATGATGGTGCTTCTATTGTTGCTCTGAGCTACATCGCTGCACAGCGTTCGTTCCCTGACTACACTGACATGAGCCAAGCCAAAGCCATGCTGGAAAGCATCGCCCGCAGCTATGGCCAACGCCTTGGCAAACTCAAAGGCGTACGTGTCAACACCATTTCGCAGTCCCCAACCATGACCACTGCTGGCCAAGGTGTAGGCGGATTTGACGTCTTCTTTGACTTTGCGGACAAGATGTCCCCACTCGGCAACGCCACTGCCGAAGATTGTGCTGACTATACCGTCACCCTCTTTAGCGATCTGACCAAAAAAGTCACCATGCAAAACCTGCTTCATGATGGCGGCTTCAGCTCTGCTGGCATTTCTGAAGAGATCGTGGCAGACCTCGTTAAGGTACGTGACCTAAGCAAATAGCCTGGCGACAACCATATCACTACCCTATCATACCAAACCCCAGCTTGACCAACAGGCTGGGGTTTTGTTTTATAGATCCAAACGATTGTGTTTAAAGGCCTGTTTAGTCCAGTTCTAACATTGTTAACCAATTCCGGACCATTTCAACTAAATACTAGTCAGGAGAATGGTCTCTGCTCCTAATCTGTGGCCTAGCCCACCATATCCACAATTTGTTGGCCAAAATTCTGCAATTTTGTAGCTTAATCGTCCTGGCCGTGATGGCCACACTACATGCTTTCGGTTTCTAACCTCTCTTTGCGCTTCGGAAAGCGCATTCTCTTTGACGAAATCAACCTCAAGTTTGCCAATGGCAACTGCTATGGCGTCATCGGTGCAAATGGCGCTGGCAAAAGTACCTTCCTCAAGATCCTATCTGGCGAAATAGACCCTACCACAGGCCACGTCCTGCTGCAGCCCGATGCCCGGATGGCGGTGCTATCCCAAAACCACTTTGCGTTTGATAATTTCCCTGTCCTGCAGACGGTCATCATGGGGCACAAAACCCTATGGGCCGTGATGCAAGAAAAGGATGAGCTCTATGGCAAGGCAGACTTTTCGGAGGCCGACGGCATCAGGGCTAGCGAACTGGAAGAAAAATTTGCTGAAATGAATGGCTGGAACGCCGATAGCGACGCAGCTGACCTATTGAGCAATCTTGGCATCACTGAGGCCTCTCATGATAAACTTGTGAGCGAACTCAATGGGCAAGAAAAAGTAAGGGTATTGTTAGCTCAGGCCCTGTTTGGCAACCCAGACATCCTTCTGCTAGATGAGCCTACCAATGACCTTGACCTTGAAACTGTAGTCTGGCTAGAAGACTTTTTGGCTGATTTCAAAAACACAGTTATCGTCGTCAGTCACGACCGTCACTTCTTGGATACCGTCTGTACACACATCGTAGACATCGACTTTGGTAAGATCCAGATGTTCAGCGGGAACTATACTTTCTGGTACCAAAGCTCGCAATTAGCACTCAAGCAACGGTCAGACCAGAACAAAAAGGCTGAAGAAAAACGCAAGGAGCTAGAGGAGTTTATCCGTCGGTTTTCAGCCAATGTGTCCAAAAGCAAGCAGGCCACCAGCCGTAAAAAGATGCTGGACAAACTCACGATTGAGGATATCCAGCCAAGCACCCGCAAGTACCCGGGCATCCAGTTCAAACCAGACCGTGAAGCAGGGGACCAAATCCTGTTGGTTGAAAACCTATCTGCCAGCCTTGATGGCGAAACCTTGTTTTCAGACCTCAATTTTAGCATCCAGAAAGGACAGAAGATCGCCGTCCTGTGCCGTAACAGCTTGGCCATCACTGCTCTGTTCCAGATCTTGATGGGTGAGCAACCTGCTGATACTGGCGAAGTCAAATGGGGTATCACGATCAACAAAGCCTACCTACCGAACGATAATAGCGCTTACTTCAGCGACGAGAATAACCTCATAGACTGGTTACGCCAATATAGTATCGAGAAGGACGAGACCTTTATCCGTGGATTCTTAGGAAGAATGCTATTTTCGGGTGAGGAAAGCCTCAAGAAAAGTAATGTGTTGAGTGGTGGCGAAAAAGTCCGCTGTATGCTCAGCCGTATGATGTTGCTCAACCCTAACTTCTTGCTGCTTGACGAACCAACCAACCACCTTGATCTCGAGAGTATTACAGCCTTCAACAATGCGTTGAAAGACTACCGCGGCACTGTGCTATTCACCAGCCACGATCATGAGTTTGTCCAGACCATTGCCGACCGCATCATCGAGATTAGCCCGAACGGTACCATCGACAAAAACACCGACTTTGATAGTTTCCTAGATGACGAGGATATCAAAGCACGTCGTGAGGCCCTGTATAGCCATGCTGTGAGATAATTGATCCGTTTTACGGTAGACTCAATGACTCTGTCAGAGAGTAGAAAAATCAAAAAAGGGAGCCTAGGCTCCCTTTTTATGCTACTATAGTGCTGATTTGAGTTGCCTCAATCAGGTTTATCCCTAGTTGTTTTCGACCGTGATGGTGAACTTAAAAGTGCGAGATTGGCCCTTCTGGAGTTTAAAATCTAGCCGTTTGGCACCGTTGCTAAACACGGCCTCACCAAGCGGATTGGCCGAAAACAAGCCGTAGCCACGGGCATGCCAATAGGTAGGTGCTCCAGGATTTTTGGCATCATCACCGATGGTAACTGCGGTTGTCTTGCCTTTGATCTGGCCTGCCATCCGAACCCAGCTTGCCCTAGTGCCCCAAACACTATCGCCTCTGACACCTGTGCTGCTTACATACCGACCTGTGACACCCTCGTTGTTAAGGACAGGAACGGAAGTAGCCACACCTTGTGCATCAGTATAGACCTCTGGCTTGAGCGATGGTTGCTCTAGCTCACGGCATAGCCGCAAAGCAAACATCCCCTCCTTATTGTCACGGAACAATACTGGGCCGTTAACAGCGGTGAGTACTGAACTGCGGGTGATGGTATATTTTGAGGCAGATACCTTAGCAAATACAAAGGTCGCGCGCTCGGTCAACATGGTTTTGCCATCCTTGTCCAGCCAATCAGCATCGATGACCAATGTACCTTTGGCAGCACCACCTGTGCAGGACTCTACCTTACGGTGTGCAATTTTGCCAAAAGGACCCTTGTGTTCAGGCCCAATGTGGTTGCTATTGTTCCAGAAGTCATGCCCATTGACGTCTCCATGATTGAACCAATGGCCAACATGGTGGGGATGGTCGATGCGCTCCCCTGGGCGTGGTGCCATGGGCCAGCCACGGGTGATTGGCTCACCTGCTGGAGAGTAGATCGGCCACAAAACTGGTTTATAGACTGAGTCCACCCACCGATAACTCGTGAACGCTTTGCCGTCAATGGTAACATCTACCCTATTGGCGTCAGACACATACACCACCTTGACGCCTGATTTTGCGTTAGGCTTGGTATCTAGGTTACTGACATTGACAGATTTGTTATGCGCTCCTTTTTTTTCCTGGATCGGATTTGAGGTGGCAAAGGCGTGCAGCCCGACTGACAGGCACGCTAGGAGCGATCCTGTTTTGATGATGGTTTTGAGCTGCATTATCCTACTACGACCTCCTGACGTTTGCTATCAAAAGTGACCTTTTTGCCTGTCTCAAGGGCCTTGATGACCATACATAGAGCAACCGAGTGCTGATAACCTGCCTTGACGTTAGCATTTGGCTGTTTGCGGCTCCTGATACACTCCATCCAGTTACGGACGTGGGCACTTGTGCTTGGGTCGGCACCTGTGTTGGCAGAGGCCACAACTTTGGTCGCTTCGGCTAATGATTTTTCTGGCAACATAAATGGCTTCATGCCCATCGCTTTGGCGTGTCCTTCGTTAAGGCCACCATTGTCATTGATGGTATTGGTCTCAAGGTTGAGCATACCGCCCTTGCTGTAATAATACTCCTTAATGCCACCAGCACTATTGCCCATTCGGCTGCTGTAGATGACTTGGAACCCAGACTTCATGTCAGGAGTGCCATAGTCAAAGACCGCAGTCATGGTGTCAAAGTTGCGGCGGCCATCGTTCCAAGAATAGATACCACCATTAGCCACAACTGAGCGTGGAGCCTCTAGGCCTGTAAACCAGTGGACGGTATCGATCTGGTGTACCATCCATTGATCAGGAATGCCCGAGCTATATGGCCAGAACAGACGATACTCGAGGTACTTGCGTGGGTCAAATGCCTCGTAAGGACGGTTGAGCAAATAGCGTTTCCAGTCAAGGTCGGCCTCTTTGCATTTGGCCACTAGGTCTGGCCTGCGCCAACGCCCTGGCTGATTGACGTTCCAAGTTAGCTCGATCATGTTGATGTCGCCAAACTCACCCGTCTTGAGGTATTCGTTTGCCTGAATGTAGTTAGAGGTACTGCGACGTTGTGTACCGATCTGGACGATGCGGCTACTTTCGTTGACTGCTTTCAAGATCGCTTTGGCATCCTCCATGGTGTTAGCCATTGGCTTTTCAACATAAGCATCACGCCCTGCCTTGACAGCTTCTATGCCGTGCAGAGCATGCTGGAAGTCCGCAGTAGCGATAATGACCGCATCTACTTTGGTTTTTTCATATAGCTCCTCGTTGTTGCGAGCTACATAGATCGAGTTGCCTGTTTTTTCCTTAAGCCAAGCGGCCCCTTCTTCCCTGCGCAAGCTCCAGATATCGGACATGGCAACAATCTCCATGTTAAGCTCCTTGTTGTGCTGCATAAAACACGGGATCAAAGAGCCTTTGCTACGGTCTGCAAAGCCAACAATCCCGACTTGAACTCTGTCGTTAGCCCCAATGATCCTTGCATAGGACTTGGCACTCATACCTACTGCGAGGCCAGCCCCTGCTATGGCTACCTGTTTAATAAACTGGCGGCGACCATCTTCTGGCGTCTGCTTTAAGGCCTCTGACAAAGTTGTCGAGGTGTCAATTTGCCCATGAGTGGGCTGAAGTAGCGGTTCCATTCTATTTAAGCGTTGGTGATTTGGTTTCTGTGTGTGTTTAGGTCGGGCTCACCCAATTAGATGAATGTCCTAACAAATTGGGATAGGGATTATTAGTTAAGCTCCTTGATTTTGATGTTCCGGAACTTGACCAAATCGCCATGGTCCTGCAACAGGATATGACCCACGGGGCTTTCGCCAAAATCTTTGATGTCCTTGTATTTTGAACCAGCCACCAATATCTTCCAAGCCTCATTGTTGCGGGTATAGGCCACCACTTTGCTGCCGTTTAGCCAGTGTTCGACCTCATTTCCTTTGACGACCAACCGAGCATGGTTCCACTGGCCAGGAGGATTGGGAGATTTATTTGAAGCCGTAATCAAGTCATAGAGGCTGCCAATAGTGCGGTTGCCATCTTTGCCCTTTTTGGCATCTGGGTGGCGCTCGTCATCCAATATCTGGAACTCGCATCCGATTGCTGAACCTTTTGGCCTTGGTTGGCGCTCCAGCACAAAATACTTGATCCCGCTATTGCCTCCTTCACTGACATTAAAGTCCAGCTCGAGCTCAAAGTTACGGTACTGCTTTTCGGTGATGATATCGCCCCCACTGTTGCTTTCGCCGCCTTTGCTGGCTTTGTGGATCAGGCATCCCTCTTGTACTATCCACCCACTATCTGGGAAGGCCGTTTTGTACACACCACGC
>CANHWS010000066.1 GCA_947464365.1 Cytophagaceae bacterium
CCCAGCAGCCGCAGCATTGCCTACTACAAACACGTCTGGCTCAAGGCCGAAAAATACCCTGAGTGGCTCACCCTAGCCGCTGATGATACCATCTACTGGTACGTCCTGAAGGCTAAGCAGGTGCCAACCCTCTATGTAGAGGAGCCTTATGTCTATTGGCTACGCCACACGAGCTACAAAGGCTTTGGCAAGGAGAGTTTCCGCTATGGGCTAGGGCAAGGCGAAGGCAAGATCCAGTTCCGGAACTTCGTCAGCACCATCATCGAGACTAGTTTACGCTGGGGTCTGGTCTTGACCCTGCCTGTGCTGTTAGTACTACTTTTGATGGTTGCCTTAGGTGCAAGTGTGCCAACCTTGGTCTGGGTTGGGTTGTTACCGATCCTGTTCTTGCAGCTCACGTTCGGTATGCGTAGCTACCGCTTTGCGTGGCGTAGCTACCAGATGGTCAAGAACGAGAAGTACAACCTTGAGGCTTTCTGGGCTTCGCTTTACTTGACCGAGATCAACCGCTACCAGCACCTCAAGGGTTATTACCAAGGCTATTACACCAAGGATCCTAAAAAGGTCAAAGGTGCGGCGGAGTTGGCCAAAATCTTGGGCAAATAGGCGCAATCAGCTGGAGGTCAATCCATCGGAATACACTACAAAACAATGAACCCCAAGCGCCAGGACATGACCTGATGCTTGGGGTTTGGTTTTTGGACTAGGTTACTTAACAGCAGAAGTCTTTATTTCAGTTTGCGGGCTGGCACGCCAACAACGGTGATGCTAGGAGGCACTGGTTTGGTCACGACACTGCCAGCACCAATAACGGCATCATCCCCGACGGTGATCGTGGGCAGGACCGTGCTATGGCTGCCAACAAAGACCCTTTGCCCCAGCTTGCTACCACCTGTGACGGCACTAAAGGTCGCGACGTGGCTAAAGTGGCCCAGCTCACAGTCATGCCCTAAGACGGATTGGCTATCGATGCTGACAAAATCGCCAATCTTGATGTCAGCGCTCACCACCACATTAGGGCAGATGATGATGCCTTGACCAATGGTGATGTTGCTACCCAAGACAGCTGACGGGTGGATCAGGTTCGTGAACTTGGCCCCACGTGCCTGCAGGGCCTTAACACAACGCTCCTTGGCCTGCGGATTGCCGATGGCGCATAAAAAAACGTCATCCGACTTGATTTCGTAGTCGGCTATCGTGCCGAGGACACCAAGCGGGTAGCGGTAGTTTTGCAAGGCATCAGGGTTGTCATCTAGGAAACCCTTCATGCTAAAGAGGGTATTGTTGCCCGGGTTTTTGGCGGCCCATTGGTACACCTCGCGGCCAAAACCACCAGCACCTACGATTATTAACTTTTTCAAAATCCAGAGAGGGGGGGTAAGTCGTATATATGTTGTGATGAGCAAAGGCTGGGATTTCAGCACAGATCAACACCACTGTTTTTTTGTTTTGGGGGCAGATTGCTGGGCTGTGTAGACAATAAACGTGCCTGTCTAGCTACCCTCGACTGCGGTTCGGTACTAGTTAATGCTGGTTGATGCCTTTTTGGTCGATTATGGCCTATTTGGTATGCCTGACAGCATTCGGCCCTGACATTGATGCCGATAGCGGGTCAATAGTAAACACTAAAAACCGTACTCTTGCCAATTCTAGGCTCTAAGGATGCTATTTTGACTCCACTAATACCTAGTAGAAGCAAGTTTTCAGAACAGCAGTGGTCTGATCTTTGTTATGGTTGTGGTCGGACTGAAGAGCCCTACCAATAACCTAACTCGGTACCAGATTCCTAGCCTAACCAACTCAACACATCCCCAATATGCGCATCTTTGTGTTGCTGATGACAACTTTGTGGGCCCTAACAGCATGTGCCCAACCCCCCAAAACCACTAGAACCCCTATGACCCCAGTGAAAAAAACCGAAGAGGAGTGGAAAAAAACACTCACCGCCGACCAATATCGCGTTCTGCGCGAGAAAGGTACCGAGGCCCCATGGTCGGGCAAGTTCAACAAACACAAGGAGGATGGGACATTCACCTGTGCGGCTTGTGGTGCTGAGCTTTTCACGAGCAAACAAAAATTCGATAGTGGTTGCGGTTGGCCTAGCTTTGACGCAGCCATCGACAACAAACGTATCCTCACCGCCAAAGATTATGACCTTGGCTATGCGAGGACAGAGATCATGTGTGCCAACTGTGGCGGACACTTAGGCCACGTCTTTGATGACGGCCCTACAGAAACAGGCCTGCGGTACTGCGTCAACTCCGTCTCGATCGACTTCAAAAAAGTGGGTGTCAAGCCAGTAACGGCAGCTCACTAAATCAAGATAGTTAGTTCCGATAAATCGCGGGGTGCAAAAGGGCAACCTTTCCCCTGTCGTAGCCTGAAAAAAATGACGAAAGCCCCACCAATGGTGGGGCTTTTTTTGATGTAATGCGAGGTACTTGATTGTCCCTAATCAACCTTGGCATTATTTGATATGCGATCGGTCGGGCTCCATTCTTGGCCGATTGCTACTACTTGATGTACCTAAAATCCTGCCCTGGGGTTAGGCTCAGCAGGCTTTGGTAGATCAGGTCGATCACCCGCTGGACGTCCTCTTTATTGACGGTCTCGACAGTGGTATGCATGTACTTTAACGGCAGGCTGATCAGGGCAGAGGCGATACCACCACTGCTATAAGCGAAGGCATCAGTGTCGGTACCAGTCGCACGGCTGGCTGCCGCCCGCTGGATCGGGATATTATTCGCCTGAGCCGCTTCGATGATGTGTTTCAGCAGATTGTTCTGGACTGCAGGGCCATAAGTCAGCACTGGCCCAAGCCCGCATTTGATGTCGCCTTGCTCGATTTTTTTGTACATCGGGCTGGCAGTATCATGGGTAACGTCGGTAATGATGGCCACGTCTGGTTTGATCCTGGCGGCAATCATTTCGGCACCACGAAGGCCAACTTCCTCTTGCACAGCATTGACAACATATAGCCCGAACCCGAGCTTGTTTCCTTCTTCGTGCAGCTTGCGTGCCACCTGGGCGATCATGAAACCACCGATGCGGTTGTCGAGCGCACGGCCAGTGTAGTACTTGTCATTCAGCTCCATCAACTCATCGCGGAACGTGACAACGGTGCCAACATGGATTCCTTTCTCTAATACCTCTGCCTTGTTGGCGCAGCCAAGGTCCACAAAGATATTTTCGACCTTCGGGGCTTCGTCCTTCTCGACCTTACGGACATGGATAGCTGGCCAACCAAAGATGCCATAAACTGGTCCGTTGTCCCCGTGCAGTACTGCTCGCATACTTGGGGCGATAAGGGCATCGCTACCACCGTTGCGCCGTAGGTAGAGGTAGCCTTCCTCCGTGATGTAGTTCACGAACCAGCTGATCTCATCCGCATGCGCCTCGATCACGACCTTGTACGGGGCCTCCGGGTTGATCACCCCGACTACGGTGCCGTATGTGTCCGTAAAGTAGCTATCGATGTAGGGACGGATATAGTCCAGCCAAATCTGCTGCCCTGCAGTCTCGAACCCAGTGGGCGAAAAGGCGTTCAGATAGGCACTGAGGAATGCTTGGGCATGCTGGTCCATATTAAGGGGCAGGGGCTAGGCGTCTGTAATGATGTCAGTGCGCAAGATAGCGATGCCCGCCAACACAAAACAACCGTGCCTACTTAAGGCCCAATTTCTTGAGCATTTCGGCCTCGTCAATCGAGGTAAGGCCCCCAAGGTGGAAATAGATCACCTCGTTGTTTTTGATGATGTAATGCTGCGGGATGGCATCGGCAATGCGCTCGCCCTTGGTTTTAGCATATAAGTAAGGCAGCGCCTCGGCAATGTTGCGGCTCAGTGCCAGCTCATAGTCAAAGCTGAGTTTGCCTTCACGGCGTTTCCAGAACTCGGTTACGGTGGCTTCGTCTTCGCTGGTGGCCCCAATGAAGCGGATTTTTTTGCCTTTTGCCTTGGCCACAATACCATTTAGGCTCGGGATCTCACGGATGCAAGGCCCGCACCAAGTAGCCCAGATATTGATGACAGCCACATAATCCTTTTTGACATCGATTTTGGCATCTGCCAAGATGGGCGCCAGTTGGTCTGCCGGTAGGATGATCCCGCCTGCTTTGCTTGTGCTGCTTGTTTTGATTGCTTGGGCAGGCTTCAGCTGGCCATAGCCTACGATGCCAAGCATGATCGCTATCAGGACGGCAAATGCGATCGTTAGTTTCTGGAATGTCATGGTGGTGTGATGTTTGTGAGGCAAGGTAGTCAATATTTTTGGTGCAAAACGGATGCTACTGTAGTGGTTGCCATCAAATAACGGTCGGATTTGAGACTTTACACCTATGAGACTAGACATGCATAGGACTAATGCTTAGATATGCTATTAAAATGGAGGTGATTGAATAGCTAAATGCTTTCCAAACCAAGGATAACATCCGATCAAATCGGAAAATTTGGCCGATCAATTGGTAGATGGCCATTTTGTGAGTCAAATGCCTCTAATGCTGTGTTGGGGAAAGCCTCCAGAATAACCTGCAATAGTCTGGGAATATCTTCAAACTCCTTGTACCAAATAGAAAAAAATCCATTTGCATTTACTGTTTGCTTTAGGCAATCTATGTAGGCCAAACGCTGGTTCTCTTCTGTCAATACGTTCCAAAGTCGTTTTTGATGTTGGGCAGCCTCATAAACTAAATGTCGATTTAACCAACGGTCATCCCGATGGGCATCGTCATCACCAGCTTCTCGCTCAACCTGATCCAGCTTAAAAATCCGGATGACAGTCTGCGCCTTTGCTTTTTGGACTTCATCTAATTGGGTACTTGGTACAGGTATGCAGGCCGCCCTTTTGGTATAAATGCTATGAAACCGAACTGTATATTCAAAGATAATATGGGTGTTATGGTAGGTAGGCAGGTAGTGGTTTGTGTGATTGTATTCTTTGTCGCTTTTATAGGTATTACAGTTAGAACAAGCAAGGACCAAGTTGCTAAAATCAAGAGGATCAACTTCGGAATTAACCTGGGCCACAATGTGATCAACGGGTTTTGGTCCACCAGAAATCCGAATGTTGCAATAGGCACAATGTGGCCCATAGGCTTTTAGTAAATCATCACGCCAATCTTGGTAGGTATTGACCGTTATTTTATTGCCATCTTTATCTTTAGGTGTTGGCTGGAGCGTAATAGGGCGCATAGTAAGAGCTGCGTCTAAAGCAGGTTTTTGGCAATACGTTCCATTTTGAGCATGGCCCTAAGCCCAGGATCATTGATGCCGTTTTCAAAGTCAACAAGTTTCTTGGTCCAAACAGCTTTTTCTGTATTGGTAGCTTGTTCAGCATTTGTCAAGAGCTCACCATAGCTCAAATACTCCTTTTCGGCAGCAACATTTGCACTTGAAAAAGGGCTCTCCATTCCAATCAATTCGACAGATACCTCCTCAAGGCTCATATCTTGGGGATTTGGGACTAACTGTTTATGCTTTTGTTCCTCATTCATTTGGCTGCTTGTGACGGACTCAAGTTTTATCTTGCCCACAATATTACCAAACCGATCTTCAAGTCGTATCAGCATATCTGACTTAAGGCTTTGAACTATGTAGGGCGAATGGGTGGTGGCCACAAACTGAATCTTTGGAAATGCACCTATTAACAGGGCAACAACATCTTCCTGCCAGCTAGGATGCAAATGAATATCCAATTCGTCTATCATAACGATTCCCCTAGCCTGGTTGACAGCCTCTTTGCCTAGGTGCCCATTGAGTGTGATGCAGCGAAATGCAAGCTCTGCTACCATCTCGATCATCATCTGCATACCATCGCTTAATAACTCTAGTGGTATATTCTTGACAACCTGTCCATGTTGGTTGATATTAAATCGCAAACCTTTGCGGGTGACGATTACATCATTGTTTGTTTCGAGAAAAGGGATGGCTTTTACGATTGTTTCTTTAAATGCTACCAACCAATCTTTGTGCTCCACATTTGTGTCCTCATCAATCCAGTCTAACCAAGAGCTATACAAAAACTTTGAGACCTTCATATTGTCCCAAGCATAATATCCATGAAGAAAGATTTTCCGGCCTGTTATCTTCGTGTCATTGTGCACATTGCCAGCACCTTTTAGCCGATCCACGCCAAAAAAAGCAATTACAGGCGCCTGCACATCAGTTCGCCCCTCTGCTGAAATTTGCTCTGCAAGCCTGAGCCCCATACGTTTTGCTGGCCCTACATGTTCATCACTAGCAGTGGTCCGAGCAACAAAGGTGGGCCTTTCGCGTCGGAAAGGGGTCTGTGCTTGCCCATACCAATCCCATTGTCGGGCCTCGACGATTGTAGGTGTTGCATACCCGTCAAGGCTCGAGAAATCTACTTGCCGAATCTCACTATCAACGATGTGCCGTTTGCTAGTATCCTTAACTCCCAAAATGTAAGCGCCACAGGCGACACGCAATGCATGCAAGATTGTACTCTTGCCCATGCCATTATCCCCTATCACAACTGTAAAGTGAGGGTGCAGAACAAAAGATGCTTCCTGGATATTTCGAAAGTTTCTTATGTACAACTCATTGATGCGCATGATGTGCTATTTGTCCTGGCATCAAACATACCATGGTTAACCCAGAAAATCAAACACCCCTGCATGCAGTCTTTGCAGTAGCTCAGATATGGCACCTCGAGCTGCCTGATACCAATTCATTCTTCATGTAACCTAAACCTTCATCACCCCACCCCCAAACCCCTTATCTTTGCCCCCATGGACAAGACTTGGTTACCGATAGCGGCCCTGTTGGGCGCTTTGACAGTTGGCATTGGTGCCTTTGGGGCACATGGACTAAAGGCAACTTTGGCCACCACAGGCAGAGCTGACACCTTCGAGACTGCCAACCGTTACCAGATGTACCACGTCTTGGCCCTGGTGCTAGTTGCCCTTATTGCGCGTACTTATCCTGAGCCGAGCGTTCAGGTTTGGCTAGGCCGTGCGGCTTGGGCATTTGTGGTCGGCATGGTGTTCTTCAGCGGATCGTTATACACTTTAGCCCTAACCAACTATACCAAGCTAGGCGCCGTTGCTCCCATCGGTGGGCTAGGATTTATCTTGGGCTGGGTTTTCGTCGCGATGAGCATCTGGACCCTGAACAAATAGGCACGAGCTACTTAGCGGTTTCTGTTTTAGTGTCAGCCGGTAGGACCACGCCACTGAGGGTGAGTTGCTCCTCGGTTTTTTCGGCATTGCTGATGACAGTTATGATTTTGTTCTGCCGCCCCATTTTGCCCGCGCTATTAAAACTGACCGTGATTTTGCTGGTTTCCTTTGGTGCCAAAGGTCTGCGGCTCCATTCCGTGGCCGTACAACCACAAGTGGTCTGCACGTTGCTAATTACCAGGGGGGCATCACCGGTATTGGTGAAGCTGTAAGTGGTCGTTGTTTTTTCGCCTTGTTTAAGCTGACCAAAGTCAAAGGTTTTGGCATCCCAGCTAATGACAGGCAGCGGCATTGGTACGGTAGTCGTGCTTTCGGTGGCAGGTTTATGTTTCCGACTTTGTGCCTGCGCCAGTCCTGATGTCAGCAGGAGGCAGGGGAGCAACAATACCAGACCTAGCCAAAGCGGCCGGAGTAGCGCTGTTTGGCGATTTTGATAATTCGACTTGATCGCTAGGTTCGTGTTCATGGTGCAAATTTCGTTAATTCTGATGCATACCTAGGTGCAAAATAAGGACCAGAATCTTGACCAGTAGCCCACTAACAACCAAATCAAGAAACCTAACAAACGGGTCAAAGCTGGTTGATGCCAATTTTTGCCTTACCTTTTGGCTGGCTGACAGTTTACTTTTGAGGTCAAGACCGTATTCACAAGCACCCTAGGGCAAATACCACACTCCTATTCCCATCTAACCTATACCTGAATCCCACCTATGAGAAGCACTTCAAGATATTTCCCATTTTTTGGTACGCAATCACGCTATGCCCTATCCTTGATAGTCCTGACCACGTTGTTCGGATCATTCGGCACCCATGGGCAAGGTCTTGATAACTACCTCGAGGACGTGGCCGGGGGACCAACCCCGCAATTTGGCCAAGGCCTCCCAGCGCTCGATGTCTTGAGCAGCCCAGCCACCTTGGCGCAATCGTTCGGCCTGCCGACGGCATCTTACACTGGTTTGGTTGGCGAAGACAAGCATACGTTTCAATCTGCCAGTACAATGCCGACCGGGCTAAACCCAACCGAGGAACCAAACGCTAAACCCAAAGGTCGGGTGCGGAAAACCTCCATTTTTGACATCAACAAACCAAACAAACACTTCAATATCAAGATCAACCTGCTTGATATTCCGTTTGGGTTGTTTTCGATCATGCCCGAGGTGCAGTTGGCTAAAAAGCACACAATTACGTTCAACCTGTTTTTTGGCAAACGGAAACGGGATGACATCACTTATGAGGTTTTTAGTTTTGCGCCGGAATACCGCAAATACATCTGGAAGGACTCGCGTGGCGTATTCCATGGTGGCTATATGGGTGGCTATGTAAGGTACCGGAACGAGCAGACCAACAACAACAAATACAACCAACTCGGTGCAGGAGGCGTTGTCGGTTTGCAAGTCATCATCAAAGACCTGATCACGATCGACAACTTCATAGGTGCTGGTTATTACTTTATTTCAAGTGCCTCAGGTCCGACCCAAGCGTTACAAGGAGCACCAGGCCGTGGCGATATTCGGTTTGGTGTTGCATTGGGGCTTTGCCCCGAGTAATGATTGTGGCCGTGGCCAAAAGCGCTTTGTCTGGGCAGGGATCACCGTAGTAGGGTTAAGGTCTGTTCGGGATTATCTTTGTGCGATCGTGCTTTGGGTAGGCTATTGCCTATCCACAAGCCGAAAATCAGAATATGGAAAACCCAGTAATCATCTTTGGGGCCGGAGCCCTTGGCCGATTGGCCCTCGAGATCTTTGTCGCAAACGAAATCGTCGTCTATGGATTTTTGGACGATGACGCCAGCCTACACGGACAGGAGTTTGACAACGTACCTGTGCTTGGCGCCACCGATGACGAAAAGTACCTCAAGCTCATCGGCAAAAAGTGTGAGGCCTTCGTCGCCACTGACGATATGGCCCTGCGCCGCAGCCTGACTGGTTTCTTGATCGAGGGGCGCAAAATCATGCCTTGTAATGCCTTGCACCCAACAGCCTCGATTGCAGCATCAGCCATCATCGCGAACGGGACACTTTTTGGACCAAAAGCTGTGGTTTCGGCTGGGGCAAACGTTGGCAACCATTGCATGCTCCATGCTGGTGCCTTGGTAGACTACGAAGCAACCCTAGGAGACCTCGTACAAGTACGTGCTGGTGCCATCATCGGCAACGGGGCCACCATCGGTGCTGAGGCCTTTATCGGCCAAGGAGCCATCATCGTGCCTGGCATCAAGATTGGGCGAGGCGCTAGGGTCGGTGCGGGTTCTGTTGTTGTACAAGATGTACCTGACAAACAAACCGTCTTTGGCAACCCTGCTGTTAAGGTATAGGTCTCAACACGATGCTAAATGCCTTGTTCTTGGCGCAGGCAACCAATCCCCACAAACCCATCTACTTCCCTCCATCCGTTGACGCTTGCGCATGGCAATAGCTCCGAAGGCCATCTTATCCAAGTCCAGCTACCTACGTGGCGTCCAGTGCCTCAAGTCGCTCTATCTCTATAAGAACCACTACAACCTCCGCGAGGCCCCTTCGGTTCTCCAAAAGGCCTTATTCGACCGTGGGCACCAAGTAGGGCGCCTAGCACACCAATTGTTCCCGGGTGGTATTGACTGCAGCGTCGAGCATGGTTGGCAACAGAAGGAAGCGGTCGCCAAAACGGCCGACGCTATCCGGAATGGGCACAAAGTGATCTATGAGGCCGCCTTTATGTACAGTGGTGTGGTTGCCATCCTGGATATGCTGGTTCTGAAGCCAGACGGTTGGCATGCCTTTGAGGTCAAGAGCTCGGTCCACCTGAGTGCTGTGTTCTTTAAGGATGCTGCCTTGCAGTATTACGTTATCAACAACACACTCGGTTTGCGGAGTTTCAACCTCGTGACGGTGGACAATACCTACAAACGAAAGGGCATCCTCAGCATCGAAAAGTTCTTCAAGCTGCACCCGATCACGGCAGACGTAAGGCGGAGGCAAGCAGAGGTCAAACGGCGAGTGGCCGAGCAGCTGACGATGTTGCAGGTCGGTGTTTTGCCCTCTGTTGAAGTTGGCAAACACTGTTTCCAGCCCTATCCATGCGACTTCATGAGTCAATGTTGGGCCACCATCGGTGCGGAGGAGATTTTGCAAGTCAGTGGGCTGGGCATCGAGGCCAAACTTGCCCTTATAGACAAAGGCTATCGGCACCTGAGCGAGGTACCTGCCAATTTGCTGCCACATAACGTATCACCACCGCAACCGACAGCTGGTGAGACCCTCAAGCTTCGATCAAAACTGCAGGATTGGCTCAAAGGATTGGCCTACCCGATCGTATTCTTTGATATTGAGTTTATCCAGTTGGTAGTGCCACAATACGAGGGCACCCACCCTTACGAAAGTATCCCCTTTATCCTCAGCACCCATCGGATAGAACATGAGGGAGCGCCAGCTGTGTCAGCCCTATCTATGTTGCAGCCTGGCGACCACCCTTACATCACGATGGCGGTGGCATTTGCCGACTTATGCAAAGGGGCACAGACGCTGTTAGCTTATGATGCTGCTGCGGAGCTCAAGACGATCTCGACAATGGCAGAATATGTCCAGGAAACCTCTTTGCCTCTACCCGTCCCCGCACCAGAACTAGCCTCAACCTTACTCCAGACCCGCCACTTGGTCAAGGACCTACGGCAACCTTTTGTCCAGGGCTGGATCAAGCTGCCTGAGCTGGGTGCCTCAAACTCGCTCAAGAAGGTGCTGCCGGCCCTCTGCCCAGGCGAAGGATTTGCAGACCTAGAGGTATCAGACGGCTTTGCCGCTGCCCGCCAATGCGAGATTATTTTCCACCAGCCAGATGGGCTGGAGAAAGAAGAAGCCATCAGGAAACTGCAAGCCTATGCCGAACGAGACACTTGGGCCATGGTTTTGGTCTGGAAAGCCCTTGTCGATCGGGTTCAACTGGCTCAATAATCGCACTTAAGGGGTCTCTGGCGAGTACTGGTCGATAAATTAGGTTGGTTTCCAACTATAGGTATGTTATGTTAGTCTTGCGAATAGTTAACACTGACATAATATGAGCAAACCCATCTTACCCATCCGACCAATACCAACAGCCCAACTAAATCCATCGAGGGCGCACCAAGGCCATGCTTTAAGCAGGCTAGGGCTACCGATATTGGGCCAGGTTCAGCATAGGTTGTACTTCTGCTTCCTATTGGTCCTGACGACAATGGGGGTTTTGCCAATTGAGGCCTCAGCCCAAGATGGCTTCTATTTCCTCAACAAGGTGCAGGTCATCGAGCTCACCTTTGCCCAAACAAATTGGGACTATATGCTGGACACCGCGATGGCAGGCTCAGAAGGCTATATTATGGGCAATGCCAGGATCAATGGTGTGGTTTATGATTCGGTCGGTGTCAAATACAAAGGCAACAGCAGCTATAACGCCAACAACGTCAAGAACCCCTTCCACATAGAGCTGGACCATTACAAAAACCAATCCTACAAAGGCTATACCGACATCAAGCTCAGCAATGGTTTTCGGGATCCTAGTTTTGTGCGGGAGGTGTTGGGCTACGAAATCGTGCGCCAATACATGGAAGCACCCGATGCCAACTTCGCCCGGGTATATGTCAACGGGAACTACTTGGGACTCTATACCAACGTCGAGCATGTGGGCAAAAAGTTTGTCGAGAAGCACTTCAAAGGGGATAACAGACCATTTTTTAAGTGTACCCCTGTGGGTGGCGCTGGTCCTGGCAACAATGCGCTCCCATCCTTGCAGTACTTAGGTCGTGACTCTGCCCTGTATAGCCGTGCGTACGAAATGAACAGCACCTACGGCTGGCGCGAGCTAATCCGCTTGATGGATACGCTCAATAATGCCAATACTTTCATCGATCGCCACATAGATGTAGACCGTGTCCTTTGGATGTTGGCCCTCAACAACGTGATGGTCAATCTGGATAGCTATTCTGGCAACTTTGCCCAGAACTATTACCTCAGCCAAGACGACAACCTCAGGTTCAACCCCGTGATGTGGGACCTGAACATGAACTTTGCAGGCTTTACCCAGACAGGGCTCGGGAATCTATCTGCCGTTCAATGCCAACAGATGACCCCACTATTGCACGAAACCAATGCCGCCAGACCCTTGATCAGCAAGTTGCTAGCTATCCCCGAATTCAAAAGGCGATACTTGTCGCATATCCGCACCATTCTGGACGAGCAGTTCACGAGCCGTACATACGTTACCCGTGCGCAGGCCATGCAGGCCATCATTGACTCGTCAGTCAATGTTGATCGTAACAAGTTTTATACATACGCCCAGTTTCAGGCGGGACTAACCCAGCCTGCACCAACCGGCCCTCCAGGACCAGGTGGCGGCCAAGTCACGATGGGCATCCAGACCCTGATGAATGCCCGAATTACCTACCTCAGCACGCAGGCTACGATCACCGCCATCCAACCAGTGGTATCTGTGCTGGGCTTCAACCCTATTGCACCTGCCTATCAGGATACCGCTCGGCTTACGGTACGTGCCAATACTGGCACTACACTAGTCCGTCTTGGTTATCGGGATGCCAAATGGAAAAAGTTCACTTACGTCAGGATGTATGATGACGGTCGGCATGACGATGGCGCTGCCAATGACCAGGTCTATGGGGCCAAGTTTGTGGTCTCGGCCAATGTGATGCAGTACTACGTCTATGCCGAAAATGCCAATGCCGGCATCCACCTGCCAGCTAGGGCCGAGTTTGAGTTTTTTGAGCTGATTGCAGCTACTGCCACTATCAACCCTGGCGATCTGGTCATCAACGAGTTCTTGGCCGTCAACCAAACTGACACGACCGATGGTGCTGGCCAGTTTGAAGATTGGATCGAGCTGCGCAACACCACCACTGCCCCCATCAGCCTAGCAGGTCTTTACCTCACCGATGATCCTTTGGACAAAACCAAATCAGCCCTACCGCTCGATGCTACAATCCCGGCAGGTGGCTACCTCTTCATCTGGGCAGATAATGACACTGCCACTGGCGAGGTCCATGCCAAGTTCAAACTTAGCTCGGCTGGCGAAAGCCTTCTCCTCACAACTACCACAGGTGCTGTGCTGGACTCTGTGACCTTCGGAGCGCAGACGGCCAACGTATCGCAGTCATTATGCGGTACTGCCCTTAATGCAGCTTTTGTTTCGACATCTAACACCACGCCAGGGTATACCAATGCCTGCATCACCGCCCTTGACGGGCAGCTAGATCAAAGTCAAACCATCTTGGCCTATCCCAACCCAACGACGGGGACCATTCAGTTTAGGGTGCCGACCAATAGCCCCTACCAGCTCACGATCATCAATGCCACTGGCCAGGTTGTATTGCAAGATCAATCCACCAGCCAAAATGGCCAATCAGATGCAAGTTATCAGCTGGGGCATTTGCCTAAGGGCGTTTATGCTTGGCGGATCCAGCAGGGAGGACAAGTTTTTAC